>NZ_JBSFJX010000014.1:0-114307 GCF_053598275.1 Streptomyces sp. NPDC001156
GTCATGACGGCCTCGGTGCGCAGCGGGTTGATCTCCGAGACGGCGCCGACGAACGTGGTCTTGCCCACGCCGAAGCCGCCCGCCACCACGATCTTGGCGGAGGTGGTCGCCCGACCACCGTCAGAGCTTGCGAAGTCCACTGAGCACCCTTTCGAGCAGTGTCACGTCCGGCGCGCCGCCGTTGTTCTCGTCGCCACCCGGTTGGTGGATGGCGACGAGGCCGGCCTCCGCGAGGTCCGCGACGAGGATCCGTGCCACACCGAGCGGCATGGCCAGCAGCGCCGACACCTCGGCCACCGACTTGACCTCACGGCACAGGTGGCAGATCCGCTGGTGCTCCGGCAGCAGCCCCATCAGCTGCGCCGGGTCGGCCGTAGTACTGATCAGTGCCTCGATGGCGAGCTGATAGCGCGGCCGGGTCCGGCCGCCAGTCATCGCGTACGGACGGACCAGCGGCTGGTCGCCCTCGTCCCCGTACGGCTCTGCGTACGGATCGTGAGAGGCGGTGGGCGGGGTCATGAATCCTCCGGGCGGGACAGCAAGTCGGTCAGTCGTGCCGTCTGACGGGGCCGGTGGGGGGATTGTGGCGGCCGGACGGTGAATTGGTGAGACAGGTGGTGCCGGGGCCGATCAGTGAAGCAGACTGCCCTGGAGTTCGGCGCGAAGGTCCGGGGTGAGCACCGCACCCGCGCGGTCGACCAGGAGTGCCATCTCGTAGCCGACGAGGCCGATGTCGCACTCGGGGTGTGAGAGTACGGCGAGCGACGAACCGTCCGAGATGGACATGAGGAAGAGAAAGCCGCGTTCCATCTCGACGACCGTCTGCGCCACGGTGCCGCCCTCGAAGATGCGAGAGGCGCCGGCGGTCAGCGAGGTGAGCCCGGAGGCCACGGCCGCGAGCTGGTCCGCGCGATCGCGCGGGAAGCCTTCCGACAGCGCCAGAAGGAGTCCGTCGGCGGACACGACGACGGTGTGGGACACCCCGGGGGTGTTGTCCACGAAGTTGGTGATCAACCAGTTGAGGTTCTGTGCCGCCTGGCTCATCGGGCTCAACTAACGCTCCTGCTGGTGAGTGGGGCTCGGGTAGCTGCCGGTCTGGTGGGGACCGGTGCCGGCCTGGCGACCCTGAGCGATGCCCCGTCGGAGATTGGTCAGCCGGCCGCGTACGTCATCGGGCGCACGCGAGACCTGCGGACCGGTGTGGTGCTGTTGCTGTTGGGCTGTGCCCGGCACGAGGTTCGCGCGCGGGACCCGGCGCGGCAGGCCGGAGGTGGTCACGCCGCCCGCGGCGGGCTGGCGTACTCGCTCGGCCTGGCGGACGAGCTCGTCGTTGGGCGAGGTGCGCCAGGCCGCGGTGGCGGCCGGACGCTGAGGCGGGGCGGCGGGAGGCTGCTGCGGAGCCCGCGGCGCGTAGCCGTTGCTCTGCGGCTGCTGTCCCTGTCCGCCGCGGAACCAGTTGGTCTCGAGCGTGTCGTACAGCGGCGTACGCCCGTCGCCGGGGCCCGGCGCCGGCGGCAGCGCCTCCGGCGCCTGACGGCGCGGCGGCTGCTGCGGCTGCTGCGGCTGCTGGGGACGCTGCGGGGCCGGCGGCCGGGAGGCCCCGTAGCCGTTGGCGCCGGCCTGTGGCCGCTTGAACTGGCCGGTGGAGGACGGGTCCTGCGGATTCCCGTGGCCCGGGGCGGCGAACTGGCCCGTGCTGGAGGTGTCGTAGCCCGGGGCGCTGAACTGGCCCGTGTTGGAGCCGTCGTAGCCCGGAGCGGCGAACTGACCCGTGTTGGAGCCGTCGTAGCCCTGATTGGCGAACTGGCCCGTGGAGGAGGGACCCTGGGCCCGGCCGGGCGCCTGGTACTGGCCCGTGGGGCTGCCCTGGTCGCGGGTGCCGTAGACGTCCGGGCGGACGTACTGCCCGCCGTTGTTCGGCGCACCCGCCCCGGGACGCGGGGCGTTGAAGTCCGGCCGCGGGAACTCGGAGGTGGAAGCGGGGCCCTGGCGGTCGTCGATGCGGGGCATGGGCGAGGTGGAGGACAGGGCGTCCGGCTCCTCGTGACCGCGCGGGGTGTCCAGCGAGGCCCGCGGCACCGGCGGCTGGGCGTTCTCGTCGCTCCAGCTCGGGGTGCGCTGCTGGTTGCCACCGGGCAGCTCGGCACGCGGACCGCCGCGGCCGGGCAGCTGCGGACGGCGGCGCGAGCCGCGTTCCTTGGGCTGCTTGTGCTGCTTCTGTTTCTGCTGGGGCTGCTGAGGCTCGGCAGTCGGGGCGCCGTCGCCGAAGCCGCCCTGGCGGGAGCTCGTCTCCTGCGCGCCCTGGGCCGCCTGGGGACCGCCCTGGCCCTGACCGAAGGCACCGGTACCCGCGCCCGCCGGGGCGGGCCGGCCCTGCTGCGGGGAGGCGGGGGCCTGCGGGCCGCCGGGACGTCCGCCCGGGGCGCTGCCGGGCAGTGCGGCGCGCGGGCCCTGCCCGGCGCCCACCTGACCGCGCTGCGGGGCGGCACCGAGACCGGCGCCGCCGGCACCGAACGAGGAGCCGCTCTGCTGGGCCTGCCGACGGGCCGCGGCCACACCGGCGGCGGCCTGCGCGGCGGCCGGGCCGCCGCTCTGTGGGGCGCCCTGGCCCGGCTTGCCGGCCGGCTTCTTGCCGCCCTGGGCGACGTCGACCGGGAGCATGACCAGTGCGGTCGTACCGCCGGAGTCGGACGGGCGCAGCTGGATGCGGATGCCGTGGCGCTGCGACAGACGACCGACCACGAACAGACCCATGCGCCGGGACACCGACACGTCCACGGTGGGCGGCGAGGCGAGTCGCTCGTTGATCTGGGCGAGGTCCTCGGGGGACAGGCCGATACCCGTGTCGTGGATCTCGATCAGCACCCGGCCGTCGGGCAGGGCGTGACCGGTGACCTTGACCTTGGTCTGCGGCGAGGAGAACGAGGTCGCGTTCTCGAGCAGCTCGGCGAGCAGGTGCACGAGGTCGTTGACGACCCGGCCGGCGACCTCGGTGGCCGGGACCGCGGCCAGCTCGATGCGCTCGTACTGCTCCACCTCGGACGCGGCGGCGCGGAGCACGTCGACCAGCGGGACCGGGCGGGTCCAGCGCCGGCCGGGCTCTTCACCGGCGAGGACGAGGAGGTTCTCACCGTTACGGCGCATACGCGTCGCGAGGTGGTCGAGCTTGAAGAGCGAGGACAGCTGGTCCGGGTCGGCCTCGCGGGACTCCAGTTCGGAGATCAGCGACAGCTGGCGCTGGATCAGACCCTGGGAGCGGCGTGAGAGGTTGGTGAACATCGCGTTGACGTTGCCCCGCAGCAGGGCCTGCTCGGCGGCGAGGCGGACCGCCTCGCGGTGCACGTCGTCGAAGGCCGCGGCCACCTGGCCGATCTCGTCCCGGGAGTGCACACCGACCGACTCGACGGAGGTGTCGACGTCCTGCGGGTCGGACTCGGACAGCTGCTTGACCAGCTCGGGCAGTCGGTCCTGGGCGACCTTGGTCGCGGTGTCCTGCAGACGGCGCAGCGAGCGGATCATGGACCGGGCCACGACGAAGGCGCCGACGAGGGAGACACCGAGGACGAGGAGGATCAGCGCACCGGAGATCAGCGCCTCGCGCTCGGAGGCGCTGCGCAGCTCGCGGGCCTTCTGCTCCATCTCCTCGAGGAGCGTGCCCTCGATCTTCTTCATCTGCTCGATCTTGGCCGTGTCGTCGTCGATCCAGTCCTTGTACGAGCGCTTGTCCTGGTTGCTGATGCCGGAGGCGTTCTGCAGGACGCGGGTGGCGTAGGTGTCGGCCGACTCGATCGTCGGGCTGCCCTGGTCGATCGGCTTCGTGAGCTCCTCGGCGCCGTCGCCGTAGACGCTGTGGAAGCTGTCCAGCTCGGATTTCTCGCTCTCCAGGGCCGATTTGGCGTACTGGCGGTCGTTCTCGGAGATGTTGCCGAACGTGGTGTTAGTCACCGGCAGGGCCGCGGCGATGACCGCGCGCTGTTCCGAGGCGTACTCCTTGGCGGTCGAGAAGGCCGCCAAGGCGCGGGTGCGCTGGATCATCTCCGGGTTGCTGGTCGCCTCCGCCATGTCCTGGGACAGGCTGAGCAGCTGGGTGATCAGGCGGTGGTATGCCTCGACCGTCTGCGTGGAGTTCTTCGGGTCCTTGTAGGCGGTGGCCCGGATGGAGCTGAGGTTGTTGAGCTGACTCGCGATGCCGACGACGCTCTCGCGGACGCCGGAGAGCTTGCCGCTGTCGGAGGCGTCGCTGATCTCCTGGGTGCCCTCCAGGAAGGAGGCGCGAGCGCGGTTCGTCTTGTCGCGGGCGCCCTTGACCTCGAAGTCGTCGTTCGCCGACGCGCCGTGGGCGAGGGGGCCGGCGGACTGGTCGCGCTCCTCCTGGAGGGCGGCGGCCAGCTGTGTCGCCTGCTTGGTCATGTCCGTCAGCAGCTTCATGTTGTCCAGCTGCTGGATCTGGTCCAGGTTGTCGTTGATGCGCAGGGCACCGAGCGACGTGGCGGCGACCACGGGGAGCGCGAGCAGCGAGACCAGACGCGTGGAGATGCGCCAGTTGCGCAGGGCTACGCGCGGGCCGGGGTCGGTCGAGTTGGTGATCTTGGGTGGGGCGGGCGGTATGGGGGCCGCAGTCACGCCGGTGCGCCCAGGCCGCTCGGAGCCGCCGCCGGACGGTGCCGGTCCCGGGTTCTGGGCGTGCTGGGGCGAGGAACCACGGTCGGTCCCGCCGTGCGGCTCCGGCTCCGCCGAAGCGCTGCCATCCCTCTTGAAACGTCCCTGCACTAGCGTCGCAACCTCTGGACCAGGCGCCCCTCCGCGCAAGCGACGGGGCGGTGTCGGCGTCGTGAGGGGGCGTCCTGAATACGCCCCCCTGGTGGTCGTGAGTGACCGGCGCTGGCTCCCCCTGCCCGCCGCTGCTCGGCGCTGCGTTGCGCCCCCTGAGCGCCGGTGCGATCCCGCGGCGGTCCGTGGAATTCCAGCACAGTGGCGGATCTCCAACAAGGCCAATGGTCCAGCCCGTGACCGCCGTGACAGCTTGTGAGTGCGCTGTCACGAGCTGTAGAAAGCCGTCTCCCTCATAAGGGACTTAAGGCGGCGAACCGCTGGTCCATGCCCGGTGTCCCAGTCGCCATGATCAGGAGCGGAATGCGGGCTTCAATAGGCCAATGTCCGTTTCGAGAGGGTGGAGTCGCGGCCCACATTGCCCCTTTTGTTCGTCACGTAGTGAGCAAACTCACACCTAGCTCATGCCCTCTTCCGGCTTCCGGTGGGAATTGCATGTTTAGCCTGACGCTTTACAGGGACGGCGAATCCGACAACCCGCGCCCCGTGGAAGGCCTCAGAGGCCTGCCGGGCGCCCGCAAGGACAAGGTCAACGACAACAGTGAAGACCACGATGATGTTCCGCACGATAGCCAACCCGCGGCGCACGACGCTGGCGCACCTCGCCGACGCCGAAGAGCTGCAGGCACCGGCGACGCCGGAACGGTCCGTCGACCTTCCCGCTCAGACCGCCAACCCCAGGCGCACCGTTCTCATGGAGGTCCCGGTCCAGGCCTCCGCCGCCGAGTAGTACGCGCCGCAGGCGCCGCCCGCTCAACCGCGATTCCGCAGGAGGAGAGCGTGGCGGCCACGCCGCGGCGCTCATGCGCACCGCGACGCGAGCGATCACGCGGCCCGGGCGACGGCGGGGTGACCGATCGCACGGCGGCTCCTGCGACCGGTGGGCGACCGATCGCGCGACTCCGGCGTCCGCGGGCGAGCGGCCGGCGGGGCCCGGCGGTCCGCCGTAATGCGCGAGGTCCCCGCCCCTTGCCGCGTTAGCCTGGAGCGTCAGACTCCAGCCGGCTCAGTTAGGGGCGCAAGGATCCCGTGCGCATCGCCAGATTCTCCATCGACGGGAATGTCGCCTTCGGCGCGGTCGAGGGCGACAAGCCGGACGAACTCGTCCTCGACATCATCAAGGGCATCCCGTTCGCGGACTTCGAGCTCTCCGGCACCAAGGTGCCGCTGAGCAAGGTCAGGTTGCTGCCGCCGGTGCTGCCCAACAAGGTCGTGGCCTTCGGCCGCAACTACGCGGAGCACGCGCGCGAACTGGGGAACGAGGTCCCCGACGTTCCGTTCGCCTTCTTCAAGCCGTCCACCTCCGTGATCGGCCCCGGCGACGAGATCGCCTACCCGCCCTTCTCCCAGGAGCTGCACCACGAGGCCGAGCTGGCCGTGGTGATCGGCCGTCTGTGCCGCGAGGTGCCCCGTGAGCGCGTCAAGGACGTGATCCTCGGTTACACCTGCGCCAACGACGTCACCGCCCGCGACGTCCAGCGGCGCGAGAAGCAGTGGGCGCGGGCCAAGGGCTTCGACACCTCCTGCCCGCTGGGCCCCTGGGTGGAGACCGACCTCGATCCCAGCGATCTGACCATCCAGCTCACGGTCAACGGGCAGCAACGCCAGCTCGGCCGTACCAGCGAGATGATCCACTCGATCGAGGATCTGATCGTGAACATCACCGAGGCCATGACGCTGCTCCCCGGCGACGTGATCCTCACGGGCACCCCCGCGGGGGTCGGCCCCCTCAGTGTCGGCGACGAGGTCGCCGTCACCATCGAAGGCATCGGCACTCTCACCAACAAGGTGATCAAGCGTGGCTAACGCGAACGTCCGCGTACGTTTCTGTCCCTCCCCGACCGGCAACCCCCATGTGGGCCTGGTCCGCACCGCCCTGTTCAACTGGGCGTTCGCCCGCCACACCGGCGGCACGTTCGTCTTCCGCATCGAGGACACGGACGCTGCCCGCGACTCCGAGGAGTCGTACGTCCAGCTCCTGGACTCGCTGCGCTGGCTGGGCTTCGACTGGGACGAGGGCCCGGAGATCGGCGGCCCCCACGCGCCGTACCGCCAGTCGGAGCGGATGGACATCTACAAGGACGTCGCGCGCAAGCTCCTGGACGGCGGATACGCCTACCACTGCTACTGCACGACAGAGGAGCTGGACGCCCGCCGCGAGGCCGCCCGCGCCGCCGGCAAGCCGTCCGGGTACGACGGGCACTGCCGCGACCTGTCCGCCGAGCAGGTGGCGGCGTACGAGGCCGAGGGCCGCACCCCCATCGTCCGCTTCCGGATGCCCGACGAGACGATCACCTTCAGGGACCTGGTCCGCGGCGAGCTGACGTTCACGCCGGAGAACGTGCCGGACTACGGCATCGTGCGGGCGAACGGGATGCCCCTCTATACGCTCGTGAACCCGGTCGACGACGCGCTGATGGACATCACCCACGTGCTGCGCGGCGAGGACCTGCTCTCCTCCACCCCCCGCCAGATCGCGCTCTACAAGGCGCTGATCGAGCTGGGCGTCGCGAAGGCCGTGCCCGATTTCGGTCACCTTCCGTATGTGATGGGCGAGGGCAACAAGAAGCTCTCCAAGCGCGACCCGGAGTCGTCGCTGAACCTCTACCGCGAGCGCGGCTTCCTGCCGGAGGGCCTGCTCAACTACCTCTCTCTGCTGGGCTGGTCGCTCGCGCCGGACCGCGACATCTTCTCGGTCGAGGAGATGGTCGCCGCCTTCGACATCTCGGACGTGAACCCCAACCCGGCCCGCTTCGACCTGAAGAAGGCCGAGTCGATCAACGCCGACCACATCCGCCTGCTGGATGTGAAGGACTTCACGGAGCGCTGCCGGCCGTGGCTGAAGGCCCCGTTCGCGCCCTGGGCGCCGGAGGACTTCGACGAGGCGAAGTGGCACGCGATCGCCCCGCACGCGCAGACCCGGCTCAAGGCGCTGTCCGAGATCACGGAGAACGTCGACTTCCTGTTCCTGGCGCAGCCGGTGTCCGACGAGACGTCCTGGGCGAAGGCGATGAAGGAGGGCAGCGACGCCCTGCTGAGCACAGCCCGCGAGAAGCTGGAGAGCGCCGACTGGACCTCCGCCGAGTCGCTGAAGGAGGCCGTCCTGGCCGCCGGTGAGGTCCACGGCCTCAAGCTCGGCAAGGCACAGGCCCCGGTCCGCGTCGCGGTCACCGGGCGCACGGTGGGCCTGCCGCTCTTCGAGTCCCTGGAGGTCCTGGGCAAGGAGAAGACGCTGGGCCGCATCGACGCGGCGCTGGCCAGGCTGGCCGCCTGACCCTTCCGTACGTGAGGGGCGGCACCCGAACGGGTGCCGCCCCTGCTGTGTTTCCGCGGTGGTCCGCCGGGCCGGTGGAAAGGGACGGACAGGGCCGCCGGCCCCGGGATACCGTCGGAGCATGAGCATCAGCGCCGTCGTCTGGGACGTCGACGACACTCTCTTCGACTACACGACCGCCGATCGTGTCGGCATGCGGGGGCACCTGGCCACCGAGGGGCTGCTCGGCGGGTTCGGGACCGTGGAGGACGCGCTCGTGCGGTGGCGGAAGATCACCGACGAGCAGTGGGCGCGGTTCGCGGCGGGGGAGACCTCCTTCGAGAACCAGCGCAGGGACCGGGTCCGGGTCTTCGTGGGCGAGGAGCTGACCGACGCGGCGGCCGACGCCTGGTTCGCGCGCTATCTGGGTCACTACGAGGCCGCCTGGGCTCTCTTTCCGGACGTCCTGCCCGTCCTGGACGCACTCGCCGCGAGTCACCGGCACGCGGTGCTGTCCAACTCGAGCCTGCACGTGCAGGAGCGCAAGCTGCGCACGCTCGGGGTCCGCGACCGCTTCGAGTCCGTTCTGTGTGCCGCCGAGCTGGGCGTGTCCAAACCGGACGCCCGTGCCTTCCGCGCGGCCTGCGACGCCCTGGGCCTCGCTCCGCACCATGTGGCGTACGTCGGGGACCACCCGGAGATCGACGGCCGCGGCGCGGCCGAGGCCGGGCTCATGTCCGTGTGGATCGATCGCAGCGCGGTGAGCGCCGTCCCGGACGGGCGTACCCCGCCGCAGGCGGAAGGAGCCGCCGGTCCGCACCGGATTGCCTCCCTCGCCGAACTCCCCGCGGTCCTCGGCGCGGATACCCGTTTTGGAGCGCCGTCCACCTTCGGGTAATGTTCTTCCTGCGCCGCCGGGGAGCGGGCCGAAAGGCCGGAACCGAGGGCGCAAGCTAGAACAAAACCCCCTTTGGGGCTTGCGTTCCAGTGGCCTATGGTGTAATTGGCAGCACGACTGATTCTGGTTCAGTTAGTCTTGGTTCGAGTCCAGGTAGGCCAGCTCGCAGAGCTCATCTGCACCCGCGGATCTCATCCGCGAGCCCCCGTTGTGTAGCGGCCTAGCACGCTGCCCTCTCAAGGCAGTAGCGCCGGTTCGAATCCGGTCGGGGGTACAGATCCTTCCCGTCGAGGACAGCTGGGTCGCTCCCGCTGGTTTCGATGCAGGATCGCCAGGGCCCCCGTTGTGTAGCGGCCTAGCACGCCGCCCTCTCAAGGCGGTAGCGCCGGTTCGAATCCGGTCGGGGGTACGAACTGGTCTAAACCACATTGGTCTATGGTGTAATTGGCAGCACGACTGATTCTGGTTCAGTTAGTCTTGGTTCGAGTCCAGGTAGACCAGCTCGGATCTGCGGAAACGCAAGATCCTCGCCCCCGTTGTGTAGCGGCCTAGCACGCCGCCCTCTCAAGGCGGTAGCGCCGGTTCGAATCCGGTCGGGGGTACGTGGACGCAGGGCCCTCACTTCGGTGGGGGCCCTGCGGCATTTCTGAGTGCCTCTCGGACGCCGGGCGCCTCACTCCAGACCGTAGCGCCGCGCCGACTCCTCCTCCTGCGCCAGTCGGTGCAGCGCACGCAGCACCGGCTCGAAGAGCACGGCCGCGGCGACCGCCGTCTCGACCTTCTCCTCTTCCGAGGTGTGCGTCTCCATGAAGTCGAGGTCGCGCTGTGCGACCTGCCGCATCAACTCCGCGTATGGTGCCATGAGTTCGGCGTCCCAGCGATAACCGAGCCGCATCAGCGTGGCCACCGCCACCACCAGCGAGCGGTGCACGGGCGACAGGGGCGCGAGTTCGCGCGCTGTCTCCCAGCCGAGCCCCCGCAGCAACGTGTCCACCTCCCGGCGGGCGGCCGCCACCGCGGGGTCCTCCTCGTCCGGCTCCGGCCCCTGCGGCAGTGCCCACAGGGCCGCGCCCAGCCGGATCGTACGGCCGAGCGATTCGTCGCCGACGTGCGAGAGGACCTCCTTGGCGGTCGCCACCGGCACCCGGCCCACCTGGATCAGTGCGCGTACCAGTCGCAGCCGGCGCAAATGGCTCTCGTCGTACTCGGCCGTCGTCGCGTTGACCTGGCGGCCCGGTGCCAACAGCCCTTCACGCAGGTAGTACTTGATCGTCGCGGTGGACACACCGCTGCGCTCGCTCAACTCCGACAGCCGCATCCCTTGCGCCTCTCCTCGGGTGGCGCCACTATCCAAGCACGAGGCGCTCGGATAGTGCTGCTAGCCAATGTTGGGCCGAGGAGGGCGTCATGTTCGGGAAGCCCATGGCCGCAGGCCGCACCACCGCGGCGGCCGAAGGGGACGTCGTCGTCCTGCTGATCGGCATGAGGATCAACCACTTCTGGGCGGTGCACCACTGGCTGCCGGCGTTCCTCGCGATGCCGCGCATGCTGCGCGAGCTGGGGAAGGACCCCGCCCGGGGGCTGCTCGGCCATGTCCTGCTGACGGCATCCCCGCGGACCTACTACGTCGTCCAGTACTGGGAGTCCAAGAAGAAGCTCTACGCGTACGCCTCGGCGTCCGACATGTTCCACCACCGGGCGTGGGCGATGATCAACCGCAAGGAGAAGGCGGGGAAGGCCCAAGGGCACGTGGGGATCTGGCACGAGACCTATGTGGTGCCGGAGGGCTCGTACGAGTCGATCTACGCGGACATGCCGGCGTTCGGCCTCGCGGCGGCGCACGGGCAGGTGCCGTTGGAACGGCGGCAACGCCGGGCGATGGACCGCTTCGCGTACCGGTCCGGGACGAAGCCCGGCCGGGCACCGTCGTCTTTGGCGTAGTGCCCGGTCCGCGACCGGTCTTGATCTCTCTCGCCGGGCCGACCTGCCGGGCGACGGGTGTGGATCATGCGTGTACGTGCGCAGTTGATCGCGTCCGTGGTGCGCGCGAGCCGCGCCCCCTTGTGTGACTCGTCGTCCTGGAAGTGGGCCTGCCGCGGCGTTGAGGCCGGCCCACTGCCGGTGACGTGGCGATCGCTCAGCCGGAGCGGCGCAGGGCCTCGGAGAGGCGGGCGGCCGCGTCGATGACGGCCTGGGCGTGCATACGGCCCGGGTGGCGCGTCAGGCGCTCGATGGGGCCGGAGACGGACACGGCGGCCACCACGCGATTCGAGGGGCCGCGTACGGGAGCGGACACGGACGCCACGCCCGGCTCGCGCTCTCCGATGGACTGGGCCCAGCCGCGGCGCCGTACGCCCGACAGGGCCGTCGCCGTGAAGCGGGCGCCCTGCAGGCCCCGGTGCAGGCGCTCCGGCTCCTCCCAGGCGAGCAGGATCTGTGCGGACGAACCCGCCTTCATGGTGAGGGTGGAGCCGACCGGGACGGTGTCCCGAAGGCCGGACAGACGTTCCGCGGCGGCGACGCAGATACGCATGTCTCCCTGGCGGCGGTAGAGCTGGGCGCTCTCGCCCGTGATGTCGCGCAGGTGGGTCAGCACCGGCCCCGCCGTCGCCAGCAGCCGGTCCTCACCCGCCGCCGCGGCCAGCTCGGCCAGCCGGGGGCCGAGAATGAAACGGCCCTGCATGTCACGCGCCACCATGCGGTGGTGCTCCAGCGCCACGGCCAGGCGGTGGGCCGTGGGTCGTGCCAGTCCGGTGGCGCCGACCAGGCCCGCGAGGGTGGCCGGACCGGACTCCAGAGCGCTCAGGACGAGGGCCGCCTTGTCCAGAACGCCGACGCCGCTACTGTTGTCCATGCAACGATACTCGCGTCTCACTCTGTGAAACGCAAGTTCAATTTTCCGTGGAAGGGGCCACCCTGGAAGGCACGGCGGCCTGCGGACCGACGGGCCCGGAGGCACACGCCCGCGAACCAGAGGCTCGGGCGCTGCCACCCCAAGATCTCTAGTTGGGTCGGCCCACCACGCCGGCCGAAGGGAAAGCGATGGGTAGGACACTCGCGGAGAAGGTCTGGGACGACCATGTCGTCCGGCGCGCCGAGGGCGAGCCCGACCTCCTCTACATCGATCTGCACCTGCTGCACGAGGTGACCAGCCCGCAGGCCTTCGACGGCCTGCGCAAGAGCGGCCGCCAGGTGCGCAGGCTCGACCTCACCATCGCGACCGAGGACCACAACACCCCCACCCTCGACATCGACAAGCCCATCGCGGACCCGGTCTCCCGCGCCCAGCTGGAGACGCTGCGCAAGAACTGCGCCGAGTTCGGTGTGCGCCTGCACCCCCTGGGAGACGTCGAGCAGGGCGTCGTACACGTCGTCGGCCCGCAGCTGGGCCTGACCCAGCCGGGCACGACCGTGGTCTGCGGCGACTCGCACACCTCCACGCACGGTGCCTTCGGCGCGCTCGCGTTCGGTATCGGCACCTCCCAGGTCGAGCACGTGCTGGCGACCCAGACACTGCCGATGGCCCGTCCGAAGACGATGGCCATCACGGTCGACGGCGAGCTGCCCGAGGGGGTCACCGCCAAGGACCTGATCCTGGCGATCATCGCGAAGATCGGTACCGGCGGCGGACAGGGTTACATCCTGGAGTACCGCGGCTCCGCCATCGAGAAGCTCTCGATGGAGGCCCGGATGACCATCTGCAACATGTCCATCGAGGCCGGCGCCCGTGCGGGCATGATCGCTCCGGACGAGACGACCTTCGCGTACCTCAAGGGCCGTCCGCACGCCCCCGAGGGCGCCGACTGGGACACCGCGGTGGAGTACTGGAAGACCCTGCGGTCCGACGGCGACGCGGAATTCGACGCCGAGGTCCGCATCGACGCCGCGGCCCTCTCGCCGTTCGTCACCTGGGGCACCAACCCGGGCCAGGGAGCGCCGCTTTCGGCGTCCGTCCCCGACCCTGCTTCGTACGAGGACGCTTCGGAGCGCCTGGCCGCGGAAAAGGCCCTGGAGTACATGGGGTTGACGGCCGGACAGCCGCTGAGCTCCATCGACGTGGACACCGTCTTCGTAGGCTCCTGCACCAACGGCCGCATCGAGGACCTGCGCGCCGCGGCCTCCATCCTCAAGGACCGCAAAGTCGCCGACGGCGTACGGATGCTGGTCGTCCCGGGCTCCGCGCGGGTGGGTCTGCAGGCCGTGTCCGAGGGCCTGGACGTGGTCTTCAAGGAGGCCGGCGCCGAATGGCGGCACGCCGGCTGTTCGATGTGCCTCGGCATGAACCCGGACCAGCTGGCCCCGGGCGAGCGCTCCGCGTCCACCTCCAACCGCAACTTCGAGGGCAGGCAGGGCAAGGGCGGCCGTACCCACCTGGTATCGCCGCAGGTCGCCGCCGCCACGGCGGTCCTCGGCCACCTGGCCTCCCCGGCCGACCTGTCCGACGTCCCCGTGCCCGCTGGAGTCTGAGAACCATGGAAGCCTTCACCACCCACACCGGCCGGGCCGTCCCGCTGCGCCGCAGCAATGTCGACACCGACCAGATCATCCCCGCCCACTGGCTCAAGAAGGTGACCCGGGACGGGTTCGAGGACGGGCTGTTCGAGGCCTGGCGCAAGGACCCGGAGTTCGTGCTCAACCGACCGGAGCGCCAGGGCGCCACGGTGCTGGTCGCGGGCCCCGACTTCGGCACCGGCTCCTCCCGCGAGCACGCCGTCTGGGCCCTGCAGAACTACGGCTTCAAGGCCGTGATCTCCTCCCGCTACGCCGACATCTTCCGTGGCAACTCGCTCAAGAACGGCCTGCTCACGGTGGTCCTGGAGCAGAAGATCGTGGACGCCCTGTGGGAGCTCACGGAGAAGGACCCGACGGCTGAGGTCACCGTGGACCTTGAGGCGCGTGAGGTGCGGGCCGAGGGCATCACCGCCCCCTTCGAGCTGGACGAGAACTCCCGCTGGCGGCTGCTGAACGGCCTGGACGACATCTCCATCACGCTGCAGGACGAGGCCGGCATCGCCGCCTACGAGGCCCGGCGCCCCTCGTACAAGCCGCGGACGCTCCAGGCCTGACGCCCGGCCCCGCAAGGGCTGGTTTCGGCCACCGCAACGCCACTCTGTACCCCCAATCGTGGACGGTTGGGGGTACAGCCGTGTCTGCCCCGAACAGGCCCGGCGCGCCGCCTCGCTCAGCAGCAACTGCCCTGGTTACAAGGGTGATTGCCGGGGTGCGCGGACCCCGGAGCCGTGCCGCGCCGGGGCGCTCGAAAAGACTGGCGGAGCCGACAGTTGCCCCCAGCGCGGGCGACAACTCGCCCCAGATGGCACAATCTGTGCATGGACGACGACGGCCAACTCGAGCTCTATACGGCGGTCGCGACCCAACTCAAGGAAGCGCACGCCAGGGTGCGCGCACTGCAAGTCCCGGAGGGCGTACGGATGGCGCTGACCCGGAAGCTGCTGGTCATTACGGCCGCGGCCAAGCACGATCCCGCCGAAGCGACCAGGCGTCTCGAGCGGTTCATGACCGACCTCGACGAGGAGCGAATCCCCGAAGAGGAACTCTGAGACGCCGAGTCTGTTGCGGCACGAGGGTGATTAGCCCGTTTCGTGTTTGATTTGCGGTATATATCTGCCTAACGTGCGAAAAAGCTTGAACACTTTCGTTCTGGCGATGTCTCCGAAGGGGAAGACGTGAACAAGGCGCAGCTCGTAGAAGCGATTGCCGACAAGATGGGCGGCCGCCAGCAGGCCGCCGACGCTGTCGACGCGGTCCTGGACGCCATCGTCCGCGCGGTTGTCGGAGGCGACCGGGTCTCGGTCACCGGCTTCGGTTCGTTCGAGAAGGTTGAGCGGCCGGCCCGTTACGCCCGCAATCCCCAGACGGGTGAGCGGGTTCGGGTCAGGAAGACCTCTGTGCCGCGCTTCCGCGCGGGTCAGGGCTTCAAGGACCTGGTCAGCGGCACGAAGAAGCTGCCGCGCGGTGGTGAGGTCGCGGTCAAGAAGGCGCCCAAGGGCAGCCTCCAGGCCGGCGGTGCCGCCGCCACGGTCAAGAAGGCCGCTGCCAAGAAGACCGCTGCCAAGAAGGCGGCGCCCACGAAGAAGGCCGTCGCCAAGAAGGCCCCTGCCAAGAAGACGACTGCCGCCGCGAAGAAGACGGCTGCCAAGAAGACGACCGCGAAGAAGACCACCGCGGCCGCCAAGAAGACCACTGCGAAGAAGACCACTGCCAAGAAGGCTGCTGCGAAGAAGGCCCCGGCGAAGAAAGCCCCGGCCAAGAAGGCGACGGGACGCAAGACCACCGCCAAGAAGACCACGGCCCGCAGCTGAACGGGCCGCACGGACACTCACGCGACGGGCCGGACTCCCCTGGGGAGCCCGGCCCGCGGTCTGCCCAGGACTGTGCTCAGAACGTGTACAGGGTCACCAGCGTGACGTGCCGGGCCTCGCCCTCGCCCTCGGTCTCGATCCGCACCCGCTGTCCCGGGCGCAGCAGCCTGAGCCCGCCCGCCTCGAAGGCCCGTGCGTCGAAGGGGACGGGAGTGCCGTCGTCGAGCAGCACCTGACCGGTGTGCGTCTCGGGGTCGTAGGTGTACGCCGTCGCCTGCATGACCGCAGCCTATCGACCGCCCCGCGGGCCCACCCCGGGCGCGTCTGCGGCGGGCCCTGCCGCATCACGCGCCGTGCTGCCCGGGGATCAGCAGCCGTGCCGCCGCCGCTGCCGTGCGCGGTCCGACGCCGAGCGCCAGCGCCGCGCGCAGATCGTCGCCGGTGTCCACGTCCTGGCGCACCGAATCCACCGACTCGAGCGCCAGTTCCACCGCGCCCGAGGCCCGGTGCCGTACACGGGAATCCGTGCCGAATGCGGGCAGCAATTCCAGGCCCGGGGCCGCGCTCAACAGCGTCGTACCGATTCCGGCGGCGTCGGGCAGAAATGCGCGGGGGAATTCGGCGGCGGCATCGAGTACCCGGGTCAATTCCACGGTGCGCAGGGCGGGGAGATCGGCGTTGAGGGCCGCCACGGGGCCGCCGGGGCGCAGCTCCTGTACGACGGCCGCCGCGTGGGCGAGCGCGGGGTTCAGACCGCCCGCCGGCTCGTCCCGGACGATGCGGGCGCCGAGGGCGGCCAGTTCCCGCCCGGCCAGCGGGTCGTCAGTGACGACCGCCACATCGAGCACCGCGGCACTGGAGAGCGCCGCGGCCACCGTGTCCTGCGCGAACGCGAGCGCGAGCCCCGGACGAAGTCCGTCCCCGGCGGTGTCCGAGAGCCTGCTCTTGGCCCGCGCCAAGGCCTTCAGGGGTACGACCACAGTCCACTGCACGAGCGCTCCGTCCCTGTTTTGTCGGTCCATTCTCACCCCGTCCGACCGGTGACGGGCGACGCCGATTCGGGCGGCGGCACATCGGGAAGGTGTGCGATCCACATCCATGCGCCGTGGTGGGTGACAGGCGGGCGTACCGTGTTCTCGACAGACGGGCGGCCTGGGGCGACACTTGTGCGGCCCACAGCCCCAGCCCCGGGCCTCCGCCCGGTCCCTAGAGGAAGGTGTCCGCGTGCCCCGCCGCAGAATCGGCTTCTGGTACCGCTTCGCAGCGGTCCTCGGCAAACCGCCGCTGTTGGTTCTGCTCAAGCGGGACTGGCGCGGAATGGAGAACATTCCGGCCGACGGTGGCTTTATCACCGTGGTGAACCACAATTCACATGTGGACCCGTTCGCCTACGGACACTTTCAGTACAACACCGGGCGCGTTCCTCGTTTCCTGGCGAAGAGCGGTCTTTTCAAGAAGGGATTCGTCGGCGCCGTGATGCGCGGCACCGGACAGATCCCCGTCTACCGCGAGAGCACGGACGCCCTCAGCGCCTTCCGGGCCGCGATCGACGCCGTCGAGCGGGGCGAGTGCGTCGCCTTCTACCCCGAGGGCACCATCACCCGCGATCCGGACCAGTGGCCGATGACCGGCAAGACCGGTGCCGCCCGCGTCGCGCTCCAGACCAAGTGCCCCGTGATCCCCATCGCCCAGTGGGGCGCGAACGAGCTCCTGCCGCCATACGCCAAGAAGCCCCAGGTCCTGCCGCGCAAGACCCACCACGTCCTCGCCGGTCCGCCCGTGGACCTCGCGCGCTTCTACGACAAGGACATGTCCCCCGAGCTGCTGAAGGAGGCGACGGAGGTCATCATGGCCGCCATCACCCGCCATCTGGAGGAGATCCGCGGCGAGAAGGCGCCCGAGAAGCCGTACGACCCGCGCGACGTGCGCATCGAGCAGCGCCGTCGGAGTGCCGAACAGGACAAGGCGCGGCAGAAGGAGGGGCAGGGCCAGTGAGCAAGCCGGTCAAGGCGGCCGTGTTCGGAACGGGATCGTGGGGAACCGCCTTCGGCATGGTGCTCGCCGACGCGGGGTGCGACGTCACCCTGTGGGCACGCCGCGCCGAACTGGTCGAGGCGGTCAACTCCACCCGTACGAACCCGGACTACCTGCCGGGCGTCGAACTCCCCGAGAACCTGCGGGCCACCACGGACCCCGCCGAGGCCGCGCGCGACGCCGATTTCACGATACTCGCGGTCCCGTCGCAGACGCTGCGCGGAAACCTCGCCGAATGGTCGCCGCTGCTCGCGCGCGGCACCGTCCTCGTCTCCCTGATGAAGGGCGTCGAACTCGGCTCCGCCATGCGGATGAGCGAGGTCGTCGAGGACGTCGCCAAGGTCGTACCGGAACGCGTCGCGGTCGTCACCGGCCCCAACCTGGCCAGGGAGATCGCCGCCCGCATGCCGGCCGCCGCCGTGGTCGCCTGCTCCGACGAGGCCGTCGCGCAGCGGCTCCAGACCGTCTGCCACACCCCGTACTTCCGGCCGTACACGAACACCGACGTCGTCGGCTGCGAACTCGGCGGTGCGGTCAAGAACGTCATCGGGCTGGCCGTCGGCATCGCGGACGGCATGGGGCTCGGCGACAACGCCAAGGGCTCGCTCATCACGCGCGGGCTCGCCGAGACCACCCGGCTCGGACTCGTCATGGGCGCCGACCCGCTGACCTTCTCCGGGCTCGCCGGCCTGGGCGACCTGGTGGCCACCTGCTCCTCGCCGCTGTCCCGCAACCACACCTTCGGCACCAACCTGGGCAAGGGCATGACGCTCGAGGAGACCATCGCGGTCACCAGCCAGACCGCCGAGGGCGTCAAGTCCTGTCAGTCGGTGCTGGATCTGGCCCGCCGGCACGGCGTCGACATGCCGATCACCGAGACGGTCGTCGGCATCGTCCACGAGGGCAAGCCGCCGGTGGTGGCGCTCAAGGAGCTGATGTCGCGCAGCGCGAAGCCCGAGCGACGCTGAGCGAACGCGCCGGGCAGACGCTGTCTCAGGGCCCTACGGGCAGGTAGTCTCATCGCGATATGAGCACCGAGAACCTCCCCCAGAGCCCTGAGCAGCCGTCCCGCAAACCGCGCGTTGCCGTTGTCTTCGGCGGCCGCAGCTCCGAACACGGGATCTCCGTGGTCACCGCCGGTGCCGTGCTGCGCGCCATCGACCGGACGAAGTACGACGTGCTGCCGATCGGTATCACCCGGGACGGCCGTTGGGCGCTCACCGCCGACGAACCCGAGCGGATGGCGATCACCGACCGCCGTACGCCGAGCGTCGAGGAGCTCGCGGAGTCCCACGAGGGCGGCGTCGTGCTGCCCGTCGACCCCGCGAACCGCGAAGTCGTCTACAGCGAGCCCGGTTCGGTGCCCAAGGCGCTCGGCGAGGTCGACGTGGTCTTCCCGGTGCTGCACGGCCCCTACGGCGAGGACGGCACCCTTCAGGGCCTGCTGGAGCTCTCCGGTGTCCCGTACGTGGGCGCGGGCGTGCTCGCCTCCGCCGTCGGCCAGGACAAGGAGTACATGAAGCGGGTGTTCACCTCGTTCGGGCTCAAGGTCGGCCGTTACGTGGTGATCCGGCCGCGCGAGTGGGAGCGCGACGAGGCCGCCGCCCGCAAGAAGATCATCGACTTCGCGGGCGAGCACGGCTGGCCGCTGTTCGTGAAGCCCGCCCGCGCCGGTTCGTCGATCGGCATCACCAAGGTCGAGGACCTCGCGGGTCTTGACGAGGCGATCGCCGAGGCCCAGCGGCACGACCCGAAGATCCTGGTGGAGGCCGCGGTGCGCGGCCGCGAGATCGAGTGCGGTGTCCTGGAGTTCGAGGACGGCCCGCGCGCCTCGGTGCCGGCCGAGATCCCGCCGCCGGACGCGCACGCCTATTACGACTTCGAGGCCAAGTACATCGACTCGACGCCCGGCATCGTGCCCGCGCCGCTGACCGACGAGCAGACCGCCGAGGTCCAGCGGCTCGCGGTGGACGCGTTCGAGGCCGCCTCCTGCGAGGGCCTGGTGCGCGCGGACTTCTTCCTCGCCGAGGACGGGGAGTTCGTGATCAACGAGATCAACACGCTGCCCGGCTTCACCCCGATCTCCATGTACCCGCAGATGTGGCAGGCGAGCGGGATCAGCTACGGCGAGCTGGTGGACCGTCTGATCCAGGCGGCCCTGCGCCGTTCCACCGGACTGCGCTAGAGGGCGTCCGGCACCGAGTTCACGAGGCGATCCCCTTGGGGATCGCCTTTGTGACGGCCGGGGCCAGATCGGCGAGCGGCCCGACGCCGTCGCCGGTCCGGTCCTTGGGGAGGTTCACCTCGACATACGCCTGGCGCAGCGTCGTGGTGAAGAGGAACGAGCCGTCGTCGCGCTTGTGCAGCAGCCAGCCGACGCCGTTCGCTTCCAGCCCGTCCGCCTCCGGATCGTTCATCTCGGCGGGCCTCTCGACACCGCAGCGCAGTATGATCGCCGGGCTTCCCCAGCCCGCCGTCAGCGCGGACCGGGGCTCGGGATCGTTCCGCTCGAGGCCGTCCACCTTCCGCGGCAGCGCCTGGTCCAGGTTCTGGCACAGCTTCGTGACCTTCGCGTCCGGGCTGGGAACCGCGGCCGAGGGGCTGTCGTCGCTTGAGGAACAGCCCGTCGTGGCGATCAGCAGGGCGAGGGCGGGTAGACCGAGTCGCCGGTGACGGAAGAAATCCACCGGCCAAGCGTAGACGGGGGCTAGAGGTGCACGACCGGGCAGGTCAGGGTGCGGGTGATGCCGTCCACTTGTTGGACCTTCGCGACCACCATCCGGCCGAGTTCGTCGACGGTGTCCGCCTGGGCGCGCACGATGACGTCGTAGGGACCCGTCACGTCCTCGGCCTGGATGACCCCAGGGATCTTGCTGATCGTATCGGCGACGGTCGACGCTTTGCCGACCTCCGTCTGGATCAGGATGTACGCCTGTACCACGGAACCTCCAGGGCGGCCACGAGGATCATGTGGGGAGAAGGGACGCCACGGTATCGCGTCGCCGCTCGCCGCGGGGAGACCCGCGGAGGCTGTGGCGTGAGCGCCGGGGAACTCCGGCGACACAAGTTGACGGTCGACTCGACCGTATCGAGGACCACGAGGGCTCGCGACCGGGCGCAGCAGGGAACAGAAGGGGACGAACGACGATGAAGGGCACCGTGGGCGAGCTGGGCGAGTTCGGGCTCATCAGGGAGCTCACCTCCCGGCTCACCACCACCCCGGCGGTCCGGATCGGCCCCGGCGACGACGCAGCGGTGGTCTCCGCGCCCGACCGCAGGGTGGTGGCGAGCACCGACATCCTCCTGGAGGGGCGGCACTTCCGCCGCGACTGGTCGACGGCCTACGACGTCGGCCGCAAGGCGGCCGCGCAGAATCTCGCGGACATCGCCGCGATGGGTGCCGTGCCGACCGCGCTGCTGCTCGGCCTCGTCGTCCCCGCCGAACTGCCCGTCACCTGGCCCACCGAGCTGATGGACGGCCTGCGCGACGAGTGCCAGGTGGCGGGGGCGGCGGTGGTCGGCGGTGACGTCGTCCGCGGCGACACGATCATGATCTCGATCACCGCGCTCGGTGATCTGCGCAACCATGAGCCGGTCACCCGGGGCGGCGCCCAGCCCGGTGACGTCGTCGCCGTCACCGGCTGGCTCGGCTGGTCCGCGGCCGGCTACGCGGTGCTCTCCCGCGGCTTCCGCTCGCCGCGCGCGTTCGTCGAGGCGCACCGGCGCCCCGAGCCGCCGTACCACGCGGGCCCGGCCGCCGCCGGGCTCGGCGCGACCGCGATGTGCGACGTCAGCGACGGGCTGATCGCCGACCTCGGGCACATCGCGGAGGCGAGCAAGGTGCGGATCGACATCCGCTCCGGGACCATCGACATCCCGTCCCAGATGAACGACATCGGGCAGGCTCTGGGCGTCGACCCGATCCAGTGGGTGCTCACGGGCGGTGAGGACCACGCGCTCGTCGCGACCTTCCCGTCGGACGTGAAGCTGCCGGCGCGCTGGAAGGTGATCGGCGAGGTCCTCAACCCGTCGGCGCTGCCCCAGGTGACGGTCGACGGTGCTCCGTGGACCAGCAAGGGCGGCTGGGACCACTTCGGGGGCATCGAGTCGTAGGGCGAGGGGCGGACGCAGGCGCCGACGACGGCCGCTTCGGCGTCCGTCCGCTCGTCGCGGCATCGTTCCCGGGCGCGCCTCGCCGCTCAGGCGCTCCCGTGGGCGTGCGGGCACAGCAAAAAGCCGGTCCACATTCGTGGACCGGCTCTGTGCAGCGAACCAGCTGTGGCCGCGCGCTTAACTGGCGTCAGCGCGAGACCTTGCCGGCCTTGATGCACGAGGTGCAAGCGTTCACGCGCTTCGGCGTCCCGCCCACCACGGTACGCACACGCTGGATGTTCGGGTTCCAGCGGCGGGACGTACGGCGGTGCGAGTGCGAGATGTTGTTGCCGAAGCCCGGCCCCTTGCCGCAGACGTCGCAGTTGGCAGCCACGGGTCACTCCAAAGACTTCAGATGCACTTACGGTTGATCCCGGCATGCCGGGATCGAGATCATAGGATCTGAGTGGCGCTGCCAGGGGGAAGGCCCGATCGGGATCGGGCAACCGGAGCAGCATACAACGCCTGCTCCCGTAGAACGAAACTACCACGGCTGCCGTGGCCCGGAGGCGCTCGCCCACGGGCCCGGCGCCCGGGATCCGTCCAGCCCTCTTCCGGACCCCGACCACTCTGGGTCTACGCTGCGTCCCACGTCCAGCAGCTCAAGGAGGCGCAGGTGGCGCAGGTGCCGCAGCCATTGGATGCTCTCGCGGTGCGCACCTGGTGCGGGCTCGCGCTCCAGGAGCTGGGGCGGACGCGCGAGGAGATCGACGCGATCAACGTCTATCCAGTGGCCGACGGGGACACCGGCACGAACCTCTATCTCACCGTGGAATCGGCCGCCGCCGCCGTCGAGGCGGTCTTCGCCGGATACGAGGCGGGCGGCACGCAGCGCCCGACGCTCGCCAACGCTGTCCGGGCCATGGCGCACGGAGCGCTCATCGGGGCCCGCGGCAACTCCGGGACGATCCTGGCCCAGCTGCTCCGGGGCATGGCCCAGGTGCTGGCCGACGGTGAGACTGCTCACACCGATGCGCAGGGACTGCGGCTCGCGCTCCACCGGGCGGCCGACTCCGCCCGTCAGGCCGTCGCCCACCCGGTGGAGGGCACCGTCCTGACCGTCGCCTCGGCCGCCGCGGACGCCGTGACCGGCACCGAGGGCGACTGCGCGGGCGTCGCGCGGGCGGCGTACGACGGCGCGCGGGCGGCGCTGGCGGCGACGCCCGGGCAGCTGGCGGTCCTGGAGCGCGCCGGTGTGGTCGACGCCGGCGGCCGGGGCCTGGTGGCGGTGCTCGCGGCCTTGGTGGAGACGTTCACCGGCGAGGCGCCGCGGCTGCCGGACAGCACCGGCCGGATCGTCCATGCGCGCGTGGACGGCGTCACGCCCCTCGCTTCCGGGGAGTGCCCGGACGTCCCGGCCGACGGAGGCGGGCCCGCGTACGAGGTGATCTATCTCCTGGAGGCCGAGGACGCGGCCGTGGCGCGGCTGAGGCGCCGGCTCGACGCTCTCGGGAACTCCCTCGTCGTGGTCGGCGGGGACGGGCTGTGGAACGTCCATGTGCACGCCGACGACGCGGGAGCCGCCGTGGAGGCGGGGGTCGAGGCCGGGCGCCCGTACCGGATCCGGATCACGCACTTCGCCGAGGGCGACGTGCACACCGGGGGCGCCGGACGGCCGCCGCGCGAGCGGGTGCAGCGCGCGGTGGTGGCGGTCGTGCCGGGGGAGGGCCTGGCCGGGCTGTACCAGGAGGCCGGGGCGACCACCGTGCTCGCCCGGGCCGGGGAACCGCCCGCGAGCGGTGAACTGGTGGAGGCGGTGCGCCGGGCGCACGCGCGCGAGGTGGTGCTTCTTCCGAACGACGCGGACCTGCGCCACACCGCGGCCGCCGCGGCCGAGCAGGCGCGCACCGAAGGCGTACGTGTGGCGCTGATCCCGACCCGGTCCGCGGTCCAGGGCATCGCCGCGCTGGCCGTGCACGAACCGGAACGGCGGTTCGACGAGGACGTCGTGGCGATGACGTCGGCGGCGGGGGCGACACGGTACGCCGAAGTCGTGGTCGCGGAACTGCAGTCCTGGACGACGGCCGGGATCTGCCAGGCCGGCGACGTCCTCGGCCTGATCGACGGAGACGTCGCGGTCATCGGCTCGGACGTCACGGCGACGGCCGAGTCGGTCCTGGACCGGATGCTCGCGGCGGGCGGGGAACTGGTCACGCTGGTTCTGGGCGACGAGGTCCCGGAGTCGATCTCGGAGCGTCTGGAGTCGCGGGTGCGGGAGTCGTACCTCGCGGTCGACACGGTGGTCTACCGGGGCGGCCGCCAGGGGGCACTGCTGCTGATCGGCGTGGAGTGACGGGACGTGCGTGCGGTGGTGAGGGACACGAAGGCGTGAGCCGCCGGGTGCCCGCCGAAGTCGCGGGCACCCGGCGCGCTCCTCACCGTTCCCGGGGCGCCTGAAGCAGCTCCAGCAGCCGTTCCGCCTCGGCCCGCCGTGTCCCGGCCGCCTCGGACGCGCCGTCCGCTTCCTCGTACGCCGACAGCACCGCACGCGCGCGTGCCGCCGCCTCGTCCTGGCGGCCGAGGTCGGCCTCCAGGCGGGCCGCCGTCAACTCCGCGCCGGTGCGGACGTCGAGGGCGTCCGCGCCGAGGGACGCGAACGTCTCGATCGCCTCCGTGAGGTGCGTCAGGGCCTCCTCGAAGGCAGTGCGTATCTCCTCGTCCTCGTCGTCGGCCGACCGGGCGATCAGTTCGCCGAACTGACGGTGCGAGTGGCCGAGTTCCATGGTCAGCCCGGCCCGCGCCTCGGCGTCCTCGGCGGCGGCCGCGGCGGACCCGCACTCCTGTGCCGCCTGTGCCATCAGCTCCCGGGCCGCCTCCAGGCCGGCGTCGCCGCCGGCCGCCAGCCACGCGCGGGCGCGCAGCGCGCGCACCAGCCCGTGCGTGTTGCCCAGCTCGCGCCACAGGTCGGCGGCACGGGCGTACGCCCGGTCCGCCTCCGCGGGCAGTTCGGCATGTCCGAGCGCCTCGGCGGCCAGATGGGCCAGCATCGCGTGGTCCCGCTGCTCCGGCCAGTGCCGGGCGATCTCCGCTGCCCGCAGCCACCGTTCCGCCGCGGCGCGGTGCTCGCCGAATTCGGTGTGGCAGTCGCCGAGCCACCACAGCGTCTGCACGATCGCCCCGTCACCGTGCGTCTCGGCGGTCAGATCGGGCAGCGCGGACTCCAGCACCTCGGCCGCCTCGGCGCAGCGGCCCTGGCGCAGCAGGAACCCGCCCAGCTGGTGTCTCGCCCACGCGCCCAGCGTCGCGGCCTCGTCCGCCTCGTCCGCCCAGTGCGCCGCCTCCAGGGCGTGCTCGGCGGCCTCGGTGAACTGACCCGAGGCTCCCAGCGCATCCGCCAGCTGAAGGTGCAGCTGCGCCTGGACGACCGGCTCGAGAAGCTCCCGGCCGTGCTCCAGCGCGTCGCGCGCGGCCCGCTGCGCCGTCTCCGCGTCGCCGAGCTGCCGGGCTGTCTGGGAGAGCCGCACCTCGTGCTCGACCGCGAACCACGGCAGGTCCGCCGCTATGTACTCCTCGGCCGCCTGCGCCAGCAGCTCCACCGCGGCCCCGCCGTCCCCGGCGTGCGCCGCGAGCTCCCCGAGCATGGCCTTCGCCTCTGCGGCCCGGTACGCGAGACGCACCTGAGAGGTGTGCGGCCCGGCGAACGCCAGCAGCTCCCGTACGGCCTCTTCCGCGGCCTCGGGGGAGCCCTCGCCCTCGTGCAGCCGGTGCATCAGGATGCGCGCCCGCCCGACCAGCACGGACGCCGTCTGCCGTACACCGGTGCCACCGTCCTCGAAGAGGGCGAGAGCCTGTTCGCACAGCCCGGTGACGGTCTCCAGCGCCTCGTCCGCGTGACCGGTCAGGGCGCGTACGTATGCCCCGCGCGCCCGTGCCGCCAGCGCCTCACCGGGGTCGCCCGCCTCGGCGTACAGACCGGCAGCCCGCTCGAAGGACTCGGCACCCTCCGGACCCCGGCCCAGCGCCTCGTGGTCGACGAGGTCCGCGCGGTCCCTGGCGTCCAGTTCCAGGCCCTCCGCGGCGAGCGCCACCGCCGCCCACGCCTCCACGGCGTCCGGGTGCAGGCGCTCCGACAGCCGCCGGGCCTCGGCCAGCAGATCCGGAAACTCCTGCTCCGTCCGGGCCGGGGCGGCCGGCGGCGCAGCTGCCACGGGTGCCGGCCGGGTCGTGCGCACGCCCAGCGGCAGCCGGTCCACCAGCGGGCGCCGGTCCATCCGCTCCCGGGTGCGCTCGCTGACGTACGAGGTGCCGTTGCGCGCGTCGAAGCGTGCGGCGAGCGCCAGCGCCTCCCCGCGCGCGTGGGCGGCGAGTTCCCGTGCGGTGAACTCCCGGCCCGCCGGTCCCGGCACCGCCTGGTCGCCGAATCCCCGCTCGACCAGCCGGTCCATCAGCAGCGTCACCACGGCCAGGAAGTCCAGTTTGCTGCGCGGCTCCCCGGAGTCCGTGAAGTAGGCGGGCCGCTCGGCCAGCAGTTCCAGACCGCGCGCCTCGTTCCCGGTCAGCGCGCAGAACTCCACGTGGTCCGCGTACGAACCGCGCATGCTCTCCATGGCCCGTACCAGCCGGAAGCCGCGCAGATGGTGCGCCCGCGCCTCGTCCAGGCGGCCCAGACGCACCAGCGACAGCAAGGAGGAGGCGAGCACGGCGTGCGGCTCGTGCGCGCACACGTACTCGCCTTCGAGGACCGGCCGCCACAGCTCCAGCGCACGCTCGTCCTCGCCCTTGCGCGCCTGCCACCACCCCTGGTCGTGCAGCTCGCACGCTTGGCAGTCGGCCATCTCGTCGCGGTCGGCGGCCAGCCATGCCGCGTACGCCCGCTCGGCCCGCTCCAGGTCCCCGGTGTGCGCGGCGACGCTGAACTCGGCGCTGCGCACGGCCCGTTCGGAGTGGCCGGCCAGCCGGTAGCGGTGCTCCATCTCGCCGAGCCACTTCTCCATGGAGGCGAGCGGGATGTGCGGCTGGCCCAGCATGCCCGCCGACATCCACTTGAAGACCCAGTACAGCGAGTGGGTCTCGTACGCGTCGAAGTCCTCGGGGCGTTCGTCCCACATGCGCAGCAGACGCGCGAAGGGGACGAACATCTTGTCCTTCTCGGAGCTGTAGTTGTAGACCTTCAGCTGGTGGCCGAGCGCCTCGATCACGGCCAGCGGGATGTCGAGCTTCTCCGCCTCCACCAGCAGCTGCTCCGCACGCGCGTTGCGCGCCGGGCCCTCCGGCTGCTCGTGGTTGTCCGCCATCGCCCGGCGCAGCGAGTCGAAATCCATGACCTCGCTCATCGGGAGCCGTCCTTGGGTGAGTTGGTGTGGGTGGCCCATTCGAGGAGGCCGATGAACGCGCGGTTGAGGAGCGCGGAGTCGGCGGGCCGCAGCGGGCGCTGGGCCATCAGCAGGGCCTGGCCGTAGAGGGACTCGGTGGCGGTGCCGATCAGCTCCAGGTCGTCCACCGAGCTGATCCTGCGGATCAGCGGGTTGAGGTGGTTGAGGACCAGACGCGCGCGGGGCGCGCTGCCCCGCAGCGACCCGAGGATCCCCGCCCACAGGTCGTCGGCCTGTTCCTCCGCCTCGGCGCGCGCCTGCTCGTGGCGCGCGGCCCGGTCGTCCAGGTGCAGCGCGGGCACGGAGAGCGGATGGAACGCACGCAGGACCACGTCGCAGCCCAGCGGGTCGAGGGTGGCGCGCGCGGCGGAGAGGAACGCCGACAGGGCCAGCTCCTCGGCCGGGTCCACCGCGTCCAGATGCGCGGTCACGGTCTCCGCGTCCAGCTCCGCGACCACCGTCCCCGGGCGCACCGACGGCAGCGCCTCCACCAGCTCGGCGTCGTAGGTGTAGCCGCCGTTGACCACGCCGACGCCCTGTGCGGACGCGATCGGCGCGACCTGCCGGTACTCCTCCACGGTCCGGGTGAAGTGCACGACGGGGTGCCGCTGTGCGAACTCCTCCAGGGACAGCCGTCCGTCCGTGGTCTCGAAGGGGAGCCACGGCAGCATCGTGCGCAGCATCTCCTTGTCGTGCCGCGCCAGCGACTTCACGCCCAGGTAGTGCACGGACAGGAAGGCCGCCAGGCGCTCGGGGTCGCCGGCCGCGAGGCCCGTCAGCCAGGACCGGATGCGCTCCCCGAGGGCCTCCCGCACGGCCGCGAGGGTCTCGTCCTCGTAGAGGGACTCGCGTGAGGCCGTGGGCCGCAGACTGTCCGTGTCGAGCACACAGCGCACGAAGAACGCCCAGTCGGGCAGCAGCTGTTCGGCCCGCTCGGTGAGCAGCATGCCCTTCAGGTGCACGCGGTGGCTCGCCCGCTGCGCGGGGCTGACCGCGGTCGGCAGCACATAGGCCACGCCCCGGATCCCGGCCAGCGGGACGTCCAGGTCGATCGAGTCCAGCGGGGTGAACCCGAACAGGGCGTGGCAGTGGCGCGCCAGGGCCACCCTCCGGGTGGTGGGGGAGGGGTATGTGCGGTCCCAGGGCGCCGGCAGATCCGTGATCGTCTCGTCGCCGACCCGGACGTCGTACGGCAGCAGCGACCCGAAGTCCCGTGCCAGGAGCCGCACCCGGTCCGCGGAGAGCCACTCGGCGGCGCCGGGACGGGCGACCAGGTGCACGGTGGTGCCGGGTTCGGGCCGGGCGTCCGGCGGCAACGTCCGCACGACATAGGACCCGTCGTCCGTGGCCGTCCACTCCACGGGCGGCGCGTCCGGCGTACGGGCGCTGCGGCTCACCACCCGGATGCGCTCGGCGACCACGAAACAGGCGAGCAATCCGATGCCGAACTGGCCCAGGAAGCCGGATCGCGCCTCCTGGAGCCCCTCGGCCCGCTTGGAGCTGCGCCCGATGGTGGCGAGTAGGTCGTGCACGTCCGACTCGGTGAGCCCGATGCCGGAGTCCTCGACGCGCAGGCTGCCGCCGTCGGCGTACAGCCGGACCCGGGCCGGTGCGTCCGGCTGTTCGGACCGGCGGGCCGTGATCGCGTCGACCGCGTTCTGCAGCAGCTCGCGCAGATAGACCTTGGGGCTCGAATAGAGGTGATGGGAGAGCAGGTCCACCAGACCGCGCAGGTCGACCTGGAACGTATGAGGTGGTTGAGGTGACTGAGGTGCCTGGGATGACTGTGAGGTCTGGGAGTCCATCGTCACGGCGCCGTGGGTGGGGGCAGGTCGACGGCGCGGGGGTCGGGCGGTCCCGGTGGGGCGGTGACCGCGGAACGAGCCGGGGCGCGCCATCCTAGGACGGGAGCCACCCCGCTGACCAGCGGATTTGCGAGACGTATACGGCATTGTCAGTCCGGTGGTGTGCAATGGATCTCGTGCCCGCACTGGAAGACCCGCTGAAGAAGGTGCTCGGCCCCGCCACCGCGAAGGTGATGGCCGAGCACCTCGGCCTGCACACTGTCGGAGACCTGCTCCACCACTACCCGCGCAGATACGAGGAGCGCGGTCAGCTCACCCATCTCGCCGACCTCCCCATGGACGAGCACGTCACGGTGGTCGCCCAGGTCGCCGACGCCCGGCTGCACACCTTCGCCTCGGCCAAGGCCCCGCGCGGCAAAGGCCAGCGCCTGGAGGTCACGATCACCGACGGCAGCGGCCGCCTCCAACTGGTCTTCTTCGGCAACGGCGTGCACAAGCCCCACAACGAGCTCCTGCCCGGCACTCGCGCACTGTTCGCGGGCAAGGTCTCGGTCTTCAACCGCAGGCTGCAACTGGCACATCCCGCGTACGAGTTGCTGCGCGGCGACGACGTGTCGGAGACGGTCGACAGCTGGGCGGGCGCCCTGATCCCGATGTACCCGGCCACGGCCAAATTGGAGTCCTGGAAGATCGCCAAGGCGGTGCAGACGGTGCTGCCCAGCGCCCAGGAGGCCGTCGACCCGCTGCCGGACTCCCTGCGCGACGGCAGGAGTCTGGTCTCCCTGCCCGAGGCCCTGCTGAAGATCCACCGCCCGCACACCAAGGCGGACATCGCCGACGCACGCTCCCGGCTGAAGTGGGACGAGGCCTTCGTTCTCCAGGTCGCTCTGGCCCGCCGCCGGCACGCGGACGCCCAACTCCCGGCGGTGGCCCGCGTCCCCGCCCCCGATGGCCTGCTGGCGGCCTTCGACGCCAAGCTCCCCTTCACTCTCACCGAGGGCCAGCGGAAGGTCTCTAAGGAGATCTTCGGCGATCTGGCCACGGAACACCCGATGCACCGGCTGCTCCAGGGAGAGGTCGGTTCCGGAAAGACCCTGGTCGCGCTGCGCGCCATGCTCGCCGTCGTGGACGCGGGCGGTCAGGCCGCCATGCTCGCGCCCACCGAGGTGCTCGCCCAGCAACACCATCGCTCCGTCGTCGAGATGATGGGGGAGCTGGCCGAGGGCGGCATGCTGGGGGGCGCCGAGCAGGGCACGAAGGTGGTGCTGCTGACCGGGTCCATGGGGGCCGCCGCGCGGCGGCAGGCGCTGCTCGATCTCGTCACCGGGGAAGCCGGGATCGTGATCGGCACCCATGCGCTGATCGAGGACAAGGTGCAGTTCCACGACCTCGGTCTGGTCGTGGTGGACGAACAGCACCGGTTCGGGGTGGAGCAGCGGGACGCGCTGCGCGGCAAGGGCAAGCAGCCGCCGCATCTCCTCGTGATGACCGCGACGCCGATTCCCCGGACCGTCGCCATGACCGTCTTCGGCGATCTGGAGACCTCCGTCCTGGACCAGCTCCCGGCCGGGCGCTCCCCGATCGCCAGCCATGTGGTGCCGGCGGCCGACAAGCCGCACTTCCTGGCGCGCGCCTGGGAGCGGGTGCGCGAGGAGGTGGCCGGCGGTCATCAGGGGTATGTCGTCTGCCCCCGTATCGGGGACGAGGAAGACGCCCCGAAGAAGAAGTCCCCTGAGGACGAGGCCGAGAAGCGGCCGCCGCTCGCCGTGCTGGACATCGCCGGGCGATTGGCCGAAGGGCCGCTCCAGGGCCTGAAGGTCGAGGTGCTGCACGGGCGGATGCCGCCCGACGACAAGGACGCGGTGATGCGCCGGTTTGCCGCTGGTGAGACGGACGTGCTGGTCGCGACGACGGTCATCGAGGTCGGCGTCAACGTCCCGAACGCCACCGCGATGGTGATCATGGACGCCGACCGCTTCGGGGTCTCCCAGCTCCACCAGCTGCGTGGCCGCGTCGGCCGCGGCTCGGCGCCCGGGCTCTGCCTCCTGGTCACCGAGATGCCCGAGGCGAGCGCGGCACGTCAGCGGCTGAGCGCCGTGGCGTCCACCCTCGACGGCTTCGAACTCTCGCGCATCGACCTCGAACAGCGGCGCGAGGGCGACGTCCTGGGCCAGGCCCAGTCCGGGGCCCGGTCCTCGCTGCGCATGCTCGCGGTCATCGAGGACGAGGAGATCATCGCTCAAGCCCGCGAGGAGGCCGCCGCGGTGGTCGCCGCCGACCCGGACCTCGACCGGCTGCCCGGTCTGCGCACGGCCCTGGAGGCCCTGCTGGACGAGGAGCGGGAGCAGTACCTCGACAAGGGGTGACCGAGCGCCCACGGCGCGCGGCCTGCGAAACTGGAGGGGCACACCCGCCCCGTGGAACCGGGCACCCCCGCATACCGACAAGGACCCGAAGATGACCCGCGTGATCGCCGGCCGGGCCGGCGGACGCCGTCTGGCCGTCCCGCCCGGGAACGGCACCCGACCTACGTCCGACCGGGCGCGCGAGGGCCTCTTCTCCACCTGGCAGGCGCTTCTCGGCGGCCCGCTGCGCGGCGAGCGGGTCCTCGACCTGTACGCCGGATCGGGTGCCGTGGGCCTCGAGGCGCTGTCCCGGGGGGCCGGTCACACTCTCCTCGTCGAGGCCGACGCCCGGGCCGTGCGCATCGTCCGCGAGAACGTCAGGACACTCGGCCTCCCCGGAGCCGAGGTCAGGGCAGGTAAAGCGGAACAGATCATCAGGACACCGGCGCCTGAACAGTCGTACGACATCGTGTTCCTGGACCCGCCGTACGCCGTTTCGGACGACGATCTTCGCGAGATTCTGCTCACACTCCGCACCGGGGGCTGGCTCACGGCCGAAGCCCTCGTCACCGTGGAGCGCAGCACCAGAGGCGGAGAATTCCGGTGGCCACAGGGCTTCGACGCGATCCGGTCCCGTCGTTACGGCGAGGGGACGTTTTGGTACGGTCGCGCCGCCTCTACGTGCGAAGACGCACGATGACCGGACCGGAGAGCGAGGGATCACAAGTGCGCCGCGCCGTCTGCCCCGGGTCGTTCGACCCGATCACCAACGGACACCTCGACATCATTGCCCGCGCGTCGAAGCTGTACGACGAGGTCTATGTCGCGGTGATGGTGAACCAGTCCAAGAAGGGCCTCTTCGACGTCGACGAGCGGATCGAGTTGATCCGCGAGGTGACGGCGGAGTTCGAGAACGTCGTCGTGGAGTCCCACCACGGCCTGCTCGTGGACTTCTGCAAGCAGCGCGACATCCCCGCCATCGTCAAGGGGCTGCGCGCCGTCAGCGACTTCGACTACGAGCTGCAGATGGCCCAGATGAACAACGGCCTCTCCGGTGTGGAGACCCTCTTCGTCCCCACCAACCCCACCTACAGCTTCCTGTCCTCCTCGCTGGTCAAGGAGGTCGCGGCATGGGGCGGTGACGTGTCTCACCTGGTGCCCCCGCAGGTCCTCGAGGCCCTGGGCAAGCGCCTCGGGCAGGGCTGAGCGATCTCCCAGCGGATTCCTCGGAATCTGACACCTCGTCAACCGGTGTCGGGCGGGGCAGCAGTGGTCGTAGAGTCGAACCGTCCGTCTCCAACACAGCTGTAGAGAGTGGCGAGCACACGGTGGACGTGCAGAACAAGCTCGACGAGATCGTCGCGATGGTCACCAACGCCCGGTCGATGCCCATGTCGGCCTCGTGCGTGGTCAACCGCGCCGAGCTGCTCTCGATGCTGGAAGAGGTGCGCGCGGCCCTGCCCGACTCTCTGGCCCAGGCCCAGGAGCTCATCGGCGGCCGCGAGGAGATGGTCGAGCGGGCCCGCCAGGAGGCCGAGCGGATTATCGAGACCGCGCACGCCGAGCGGGGCTCGCTGATCTCCGACACCGAGGTCGCCCGCCGCTCCCAGAACGAGGCCGAACGCATCCTCGCGGAGGCCCGCCGGGAGGCCGAGGAGGTCCGGGCCGAGGCCGACGACTACGTCGACTCCAAGCTCGCCAACTTCGAGGTCGTCCTCACCAAGACGCTCGGCTCCGTCGGCCGCGGCCGGGAGAAGCTCCTTGGCACCGGCCCGGAATTCGACGAGCAGGGGTACGTGGACCCCGAGGAAGATGACGCCCCCGAGCGCAGCCACGACCCCGAGACGCTGCGCCGCGACGCCGACGCGTACGTGGACGCCAAGCTCGGAGCCTTCGAGGCGGTCCTCGCCAAGACCCTCGATGCCGTCGGCAAGGGCCGCCAGAAGCTGCACGGCCGGATCGCTAGCGATGACCTCGGCGCCCTCGCCGCGGACCCGACGACCGTCCGGCACTCCAGCGACGCCGACTACCTGGCCGATCTCGCGGCCCTGGCCGACAGCCCCGCCGAGGCCCCCGCGGTCCCGGCCCAGAGCCCCCAGATCCCGGCCCAGCAGGCCGAGCCGGTCTACGCGCAGCAGCAGGACCCGTACGGTTATCAGCAGGTCGACCAGTACGGCTACCAGCAGACGTACGCCCAGCAGGACGCCTACGGCTACCAGCAGGCCGACCCGTACGCCGCCTACCCGCAGCAGACGTACGACCAGCAGGGCCTCTACGACCAGGGGCACGGGCAGGCGCACGGATACACCCAGGGCAACGCCCTCGACGAGACCAGCCTCTTCGACACCAGCATGATCAGTGCCGAGCAGCTCCGCGCCTACGAGCAGGGACGCGGCGGTCACTGAGGGCTGCGGACCCAGGGTGCGAGTGCACCGGATTGGGCCGTGAGCGGAAGGTCCAGTATCCTGGCACTTCGGTCGCGCGTAGCTTCCGCGATCGGCGCTGCCCGGAATACCACGGGACGGCGTCCCTTCCGAGCCTTGAAGACCCAGGACTCGAAGACCGAAAGCAGGAATGGCCCTGAACGCCCGCCTCGACCACCGCAACCCCCTCGTGTTCGACACACACGAGCTGGGGCGGCGTCCTGGTGCGCTGCAGCGCCTGTCCCGCACGGTCGACGCCCCGAAGGACCTGGGTATCCAGGGGGTCATCGGGGTGCCCGAAGGGGCCCCGGTGGAGCTCGAACTCCGGCTCGAGTCGGTCATGGAAGGGGTGCTCGTCACAGGCACCGCCCGTGCATCGGCCGAGGGGGAGTGCGTAAGGTGTCTGGAGTCGCTGGAGCTGGAGCTCGAAGCGGAATTCCAGGAGCTGTTCTCGTACCCTGACGCCGACGACCGGGGCCGTGTGATCACGGAACCGGGCGACGACGCCGAGGACGACGAGGACAGGTTCTTCCTCGAGGACGGACTTTTCGACCTCGAACCTCTGCTGCGCGATGCGGTGGTGCTCGCACTGCCGATGCAGCCGGTGTGCCGGGAAGACTGCCCGGGTCTGTGCTCCGAGTGCGGAGCACGGCTCGCGGACGACCCGGACCACCACCACGACGCCGTCGACATCCGTTGGGCGGCACTGAAGGGACTCGCCGGCACCATGAAGGACGGCGAGAAGGACGAGATGAGCGGCGCCGAAGCGGGCGTCGACGAGAAGCAGGAGAAGTAGCCGTGGCTGTTCCGAAGCGGAAGATGTCGCGCAGCAACACGCGCCACCGCCGGTCGCAGTGGAAGGCTGCGGTCCCCACTCTGGTTGCGTGCGAGCGCTGCCACGAGCCCAAGCAGCAGCACATTGCGTGCCCCTCGTGCGGCACCTACAACAAGCGCCAGGTCCTCGAGGTCTGAGCGGCTGGTGAGAGGTCTGATGTCTGACGCCAAGGCGGATCCAAACGCCAGGAAGAAGGCGGACAACACAGCCTCGTCCCACACGCTTCTGGAAGGGCGGCTCGGCTACAAGCTCGAGTCCGCCCTTCTGGTGCGTGCGCTCACCCACCGTTCCTATGCGTACGAGAACGGCGGTCTGCCGACGAACGAGCGCCTGGAGTTCCTCGGGGACTCCGTCCTCGGCCTCGTCGTCACCGACACGCTGTACCGCACCCACCCCGACCTGCCCGAGGGCCAGCTGGCCAAGCTGCGGGCCGCGGTGGTCAACTCGCGTGCGCTGGCGGAGGTGGGCCGCGGGCTCGACCTGGGCTCCTTCATCCGGCTCGGCCGGGGCGAGGAGGGCACGGGCGGCCGGGACAAGGCGTCCATCCTTGCCGACACCCTTGAAGCGGTGATCGGTGCTGTCTATCTCGACCAGGGCCTGGACTCGGCGGCGGAGCTGGTGCACCGCCTGTTCGACCCGCTGATCGAGAAGTCCTCGAATCTCGGCGCCGGCCTGGACTGGAAGACCAGCCTCCAGGAGCTGACCGCGACCGAGGGACTCGGCGTGCCCGAGTACCTGGTCACGGAGACCGGCCCGGACCACGAGAAGACCTTTACTGCTGCCGCCCGCGTCGGAGGCGTCTCGTACGGCACCGGCACCGGCCGCAGCAAGAAGGAGGCGGAACAGCAGGCCGCGGAGTCGGCCTGGCGCTCCATCCGTGCCGCCGCCGACGAACGCGCGAAGGCGGCGGCCGAGGCGGAGTCGTCCCCCGACGGGGGCACCGACACGGCTTCCGCCCAGGCGACGGCCTGAATCCTTCACCACGGAACACGCCCCGGCACACATGCCGGGGCGTGTTCCGCATCCCCGGGGCCCTGCCGAGGCCGCCCGTCGTCCGTCCGGGGCCGCCGCCTCAGGAACCCTCCGAGGGGCATTGATCACGAGGTACTCTGCGGACGTCGCCCCTGTTCACCCTTTCGGAGGAGCCCCGTGCCCGAGCTGCCCGAGGTCGAAGTCGTGCGGCGTGGGCTGGAGCGCTGGGTCGCCCACCGGACCGTCGCCGACGTCGAGGTGCTGCACCCGCGTGCCGTCCGCCGGCACACCGCGGGCGGCAACGACTTCGCGCACCGGCTGAAGGGTCAGCTCCTCGGCACGCCCAGCCGTCGCGGCAAGTACCTCTGGGTCCCGGTGGAGACCACCGGCTCGGCGATCCTGGCCCACCTGGGCATGAGCGGCCAGCTCCTCGTCCAGCCGCACGAGGCCGCACAGGAGAAGCACCTCCGCATCCGGCTCCGGTTCGACGATGCCCTCGGTACCGAACTGCGCTTCGTCGACCAGCGCACCTTCGGCGGCCTCTCGCTGCACGACACCACCGCCGACGGGCTGCCCGACGTCATCGCGCACATCGCCCGCGACCCCCTCGATCCGCTCTTCGACGACGAGGCCTTCCACCAGGCGCTGCGCCGCAAGCGCACGACCATCAAACGGGCCCTGCTCGACCAGTCGCTGATCAGCGGCGTCGGCAACATCTACGCGGACGAGGCCCTGTGGCGCGCCGGCGTCCACTACGAACGCCCCACGGCGAACTTCACCCGGCCCCGCACCGCCGAACTCCTCGGCCACGTACGGGACGTCATGAGCGCCGCGCTCGCCGTGGGCGGTACGAGCTTCGACAGCCTCTACGTCAATGTCAACGGGGAGTCGGGCTACTTCGACCGGTCGCTGGACGCGTACGGCCGCGAGGGGCTGCCCTGCCGGCGCTGCGCCATGCCGATGCGCCGCCGCCCCTGGATGAACCGGTCCAGCTACTTCTGCCCGAAGTGCCAGCGCGCTCCGCGCCTGCCGACCGCGCTGTCGAGAGGCGAGGACGGCTAGCCGGCTCGTGCCTCGTCGTACCGGCGACGGGCCTCGAGCACCTCGTCCATGCGCCCCTCCACGCAGTGGATGAGGCTCAGCAGCTGCTCGGCGACCTCACGGCCCAGCGGGGTCAGTTCGTAGTCCACCCGCGGCGGGTTTGTGGGCTGGGCCTCGCGGTGCACAAGACCGTCGCGCTCCAGCGCGTGCAGGGTCTGGGACAGCATCTTCTCGCTGACGCCGGCGACCCGGCGACGCAGCCCGTTGAACCGGAACGAGCCCTCGTACAGTGCCCCGAGCGTGAGCGCCCCCCAGCGTCCCGTGACGTGCTCAAGCGTGCCGCGAGAGGGGCACGCCTTGGAGAACACGTCGTACGGGAGGTCCTGCTCCGGCGCGGTGGTCATGCCGGAAGCGTACGCGACCACAGCGCTGACCGACAGGTTGCACTAACCAAAGGAAAGCGCCTCCTGCGTGCACGGGAGACATCGCGGCGAAATGCGCGAAGGTGGCCCAGTAAGGTGCTCGGCCGACCTCTGGATAGGCTCCTGGCTGTGCATACGTCCATGGTCAGCGGCGGAAGGGCCGAGCCGGCCGTCTTGGACGCGACGGAGCTGACATCCGACCCGGAGCTCGAGGCCCGCTTCGCGGAGTCGGCCCACCGGATCCTTGCGGACCTGGTCGGCCGGGGCGCCGCGCTCGGCTGGGTCGAACCACCCTCGCTTCTCGAGGTGGCGGAACTCCTGGACCACGTCGTGAGTGCAGCAAAGACCGGGGACGGGTCCCTGCGTGCCGCATACCTCGACCGTCGGCTGGTCGGACTGGGGTACTGGCTGCGCTATGCCCGACCGACGCATCGGCCGCACGCCGATCTGGAGAAGATCGCGGTGGATGCCGCCGCCCATGGACGCGGGGTAGGCCGGGCGCTGACCGCCGCCTTGATCGCTGACGCCCGGTGGGCGGGCATCGAAGTCCTCACCCTGGACGCCCGTGGCGACAACAGCAATGCCCTGCGCCTCTACCGGTCGCTGGGCTTCACCGAATACGGCCGTCTGCCCGATTTCGTCGCCGTTGGCGAGCGCCGCTACGACAAGGTCTTCTACATGCTGGACCTCCGCCGGGGACGGGCGTTCCCGGGCGGAGGCTCATAGCGCGCTGAGCTGCGGCGTCGGCTAGCCGAGCGGTTCGGCGAGCAGATCGTCGATCACCTGGCAGCGAATCTCAGGGAAGGACTCCGCGATCGCCTCACGCATCGATGAAAGGGCTTCCGGATCGACGCCCTGGCACCGCTCGCGGGCTGAGGCGTCCGGCCAGCGTGCGTACGCGACCCAGGTACCGTCATCGGCTTGGTGCAGGCGGGAACCATAGCTGCCGCACCGGTTGTGGATCTCTTCTGTCATCCGGTGCCAACTCGATGCGAACTGCTGCTCTCTGCCTTGATGTAGGCGCCACCGGTAGATGACCGCAAACATGACGCGACCTCTTCTTTCATCCGCCCAGTGATCATTTCCTTGATCGGGCCAGCACCGTATCGCGGGCGTGGGCGCCTCTGGCCGGTGGCCTGCCCGGGATGGGATGAACCGAGGTCGGCAGCGGCGTCCTGCACTCCGCGCCGTCGGTGTGGCGACAGTGCGGGACAACGGGATGCACGCGGTACGGCACTTTTGCGCGTCCGTGCTCCTGGACGCGGGAGAGTATCAAGCCCTTGAGCGAGTACCTGGGACACCATGATCCAGGCTTAACTCTGCGGACCTGCATACACCTGATGCCGTCCAGCGCGACCCGTACGCGGGCCGCCGTCGATGCCGTCTTCGGTGACGCGAGGGCTACCGATGACGGCCCCGAGGCGGCCCAGGGGACTTCAGAGGGCGCTGACCTGCGAAGTTCTCAGTACCCGAAGTCCTGTGTCCACCAGGGCCCGCCGGCCCCGTAGTGGACGCCGACGCCCAGGGTCTGGAAGTCGCAGTTCAGTATGTTCGCCCGGTGGCCGGGGCTGTTCATCCAGGCGTCCATCACCTCTTGGGCGGTCGCCTGGCCGCGGGCTATGTTCTCGCCGCCGAGGTCGGTTATGCCGAGCGCGGCCGCACGGTCCCAGGGGTCCTGGCCACTGGGATCGGTGTGGTCGAAGAAGTTCCGCGCGGCCATGTCCTCGCTGAACGCCTGTGCGAGCTTGCGCAGGGTGCCGTTCGGGGTCACCGGGCTGCAGCCCACCTTGGCCCGCTCCTGGTTGACCAGCTTGAGCACTTCGGTCTCGGCCGCGGACTCGGGGGTCGTCGCATGCCCGGGCGGGGTGGCCTTGGGCTCCTTCGTCTTCTCCTTCTGCGCCGGCGGGGCAGCCGGGGCCGTCTCCGTCGCCGTCGGGGACGGAGACTGCGAGGGCTCCTGCGCGGGCGCCGACGCCGCCGGGGAGGCGGGGGCCGAAGGGGCCGTGGTCGGTGTGGTCGTCCGGTCGGCGTCACGGCTCGTGGGGGTGGACTCGCGGCCGCCGTCCGCGGTGCCGTTCGTCCCGCCCTGCTCGGTCGCGAAGCCCGACGGGCTGGTGCCCCCGGCCTGTACGTCGCCGGAGTCCCCGCTCACGGTGAAGTGGTTGCTGCCCGGCAGTACCCCGGCGGCGACCGCCACGGTGCCGAGCGCGACGGCCGCGGAGACGCCGAGGAGGCCCGTACGGACCGGCGTCGCGGCCCTCTTCTTGCGGTGCGAGCGGGTCGCGAGTCGCTCCGCCTCCAGAACCGCGGCGAAACCGTAGAGGTTCTCCGGGCCGTACCCCTCCGCGGGGGGCTGGGGCTGGTGCTTCTGCGTGACTTCAGTGGCGCGGCCCCCCGTGGCGGCGCGTCCGGCGGCGGAGCGTCGGTGGCGTCCCATCTGCTGGCCTTCCTGATCTTGCGGTCAGCGCAACTCACACGATCGAGTGAGTTTCACATGAGATTCATATGAGTGGGGACGCTATCGCATGGCGCAAGGGGAGGAAGTGCCTGGTGTGACATTGGCCGGTTAGCGTGCACCCATGAACGACGAAGCACGGCTCGTCGCGTGGGTGCGCGGACGTGTCCAAGGTGTGGGTTTCCGCTGGTTCACCCGGGCCAAGGCGCTGGAGATCGGCGGCCTGAGCGGTTTCGCCGTCAATCTGGACGACGGTCGGGTCCAGGTGGTCGTCGAGGGTGCGCGGGACGGCTGCGAGGGTCTGCTGGACTGGCTGCGGGGCGACGACACACCCGGACGTGTGGACGGAGTCACTGAGATTTGGGACACGCCTCGTGGGTGCTACGAGGGCTTCTCCGTCCGCTGAGTCCGGACCCCGGGTCGGGCCCGCGGAAGCGGAAGGGCATGCCCTTGGCACCCACTGTGAGCAGAAAGGGCCTGGTGGTTGCCAAGAATCGCTTGCCGTGGCAGGCTCCGCCGGTAAGGATGATCTCCACGCCCTCAGGGGCCCGCAGGAGCCGCAGCGCAGCCCGTCCAGGGCCGCGCGCCCCCGGGTCGCCCCCCAATGCAGGGCGTGATCGTGTTGACCGTCAAACTTTTTGGTGAGACGCTGAAAGCCCCGCGCACCTTAGCTGTTTGGCATGTAAGAACGGCGCAAAACTCAAGAGTGCCAAGCACCGCGGGTGCGAATTCCCTCACGACCCACACCGCATCGGTCGGTCACTCAGTGTGGAGGACCATCCATCATGGCAAAGGCGCTTCTCGGTTACGTCGGCGGCTCCGACCCTCGACTCCTCGCCGAGATGCGACGGCTCCAGCAGCGCGTCCAGGAACTCGAGTCCGAGCTCGGACGAATCCAGGCGGAGAACGACGCGCTGACGGCTGCCGCTTCTCACGACAGGATCATGGCGAGCATCGACGCACACCAGGCGGAGCCTGCGCTCACCTGATCACTGCATCGCTCCACCCGACAGCACACGCAGTGGTTCGGCTGCCCGTATCAACCGCTCAGTTGTCAGAGTTGCAAGGGACGCCTCGGCGTCCCTTCTTTCTTTGCCCCCGCGCACCCTTTCCGCTCTCTTTAACGGATGGTGTGCCCTGCACGTTCAGGGGTGAAACCGCGGGTTCATGCAGTGAGACACCCGGCGGAAGGTAGAGTCCAGCGGCGTGCACCTCAAGGCCCTGACCCTCCGTGGGTTCAAGTCGTTCGCTTCGGCGACCACGCTCCGGTTCGAGCCGGGTATCACGTGTGTCGTCGGCCCCAACGGCTCGGGCAAGTCCAATGTCGTGGACGCGCTCAGCTGGGTGATGGGCGAGCAGGGGGCCAAGTCGCTGCGCGGCGGCAAGATGGAGGACGTGATCTTCGCCGGCACCACCGGGCGCCCGCCGCTCGGCCGCGCCGAGGTGTCCCTGACCATCGACAACTCCGACGGGGCCCTCCCCATCGAGTACGCCGAGGTCACCATCACGCGGATCATGTTCCGCAACGGCGGCAGCGAGTACCAGATCAACGGCGACACCTGCCGGCTGCTCGACATCCAGGACCTCCTCTCCGACTCCGGTATCGGCCGCGAGATGCACGTGATCGTCGGCCAGGGGCAGCTCGACTCCGTCCTGCACGCCGACCCCATGGGCCGCCGCGCCTTCATCGAAGAGGCGGCGGGCGTCCTCAAGCACCGCAAACGCAAGGAGAAGGCCCTCAGGAAGCTGGACGCCATGCAGGCGAACCTCGCCCGCGTCCAGGACCTGACCGACGAGCTGCGCCGTCAACTCAAGCCGCTCGGTCGGCAGGCTGCGGTGGCCCGACGGGCGGCCGTGATACAGGCCGACCTCAGGGACGCCCGGCTGCGCCTGCTCGCCGACGACCTCGTCCGGCTGCGCGAGGCGCTCAAGGCCGAGATCGCCGACGAGGCCGCGCTCAAGGAGCGCAAGGAGGCCGCCGAGGGCGAACTGAAGAAGGCGCTGCAGCGCGAGGGACTCCTGGAGGACGAGGTCCGGCGGCTGACGCCCCGTCTGCAGCGCGCCCAGCAGACCTGGTACGAGCTGTCGCAGCTCGCCGAGCGAGTGCGCGGCACGATCTCGCTGGCCGACGCCCGGGTCAAGAGTGCGACCTCCGCGCCGCCGGAGGAGCGGCGGGGCCGCGACCCCGAGGACATGGAACGCGAGGCCGCGCGTATCCGCGAGCAGGAGGCCGAGCTCGAGGCGGCCCTCGAAGCGGCGCAGCGCGCACTGGACGACACCGTCGCGCACCGCGCCGAACTGGAACGCGAACTGGCGATCGAGGAGCGGCGTCTGAAGGACGCGGCCCGCGCCATCGCCGACCGCCGCGAGGGCCTGGCCCGGCTCAACGGCCAGGTCAACGCGGCCCGTTCCCGCGCCGCCTCTGCCCAGGCCGAGATCGATCGTCTGGCCGCCGCCCGCGACGAGGCGCAGGAGCGTGCCGTCGCCGCCCAGGAGGAGTACGAAGCCCTCAAGGCCGAGGTCGACGGTCTCGACGCCGGAGACGCGGACCTGGCCGAGCAGCATGAGGCGGCGAAGAGGACCCTCGCCGAGGCGGAGGCGGCCCTGTCGGCGGCCCGCGAGGCGGCCACCACCGCCGAGCGCCGGCGCGCCGCGGTCGCCGCCCGCCACGAGGCACTCGCACTGGGCCTGCGCCGCAAGGACGGCTCGGGCGCCCTGCTCGGCGCGAAGGACCGCCTTTCCGGACTTCTCGGACCGGCGGCCGAACTGCTGACGGTGACCCCGGGATACGAGGTGCCGCTCGCGGCCGCCTTCGGTGCCGCCGCCGACGCGATCGCCGTGACGAGCCCGGCCGGGGCGGCCGAGGCGATCAGGATGCTGCGCAAGCAGGACGCGGGGCGGGCTGCGCTGCTGCTGGCGGGTGCACCCGAGGAGCCCGCGTACGAGGCCCAGGGCCCGGGTGCGGGCGCCGCGGAGAACCCGCGGGGGACCGGAGAGACTGACGGGCCGGGCACCGCCCCCTCGCCGGCGGCCGGTGCCGGATCGTTTGGGCAGCCCATCGCCGGCACCCATGACGTGGTTCCCGCAGCGTGGGGCGCCCTGGGCGGCGTGTCCGGGTCCTCATCCGCGGACGGGCCGCCCTTCGCGGCCGACCTCGTCCGGGGTCCCGCCGCTCTGATGCCCGCCGTGCGGCGGCTGCTGCGCGGCATCGTCGTGGTCGGCACCCTCGAGGACGCCGAGGAACTCGTCTACGCGCGGCCCGGACTGACCGCCGTCACCGCCGAGGGCGACCTGCTCGGGGCGCATTTCGCACAGGGCGGATCGGCCGGGGCGCCGAGTCTGCTCGAAGTGCAGGCCTCCGTCGACGAGGCCGCCGCCGAGCTCGCGGAACTCGCCGTCAGGTGCGAGGAGCTGACCGAGGAGCAGCGGCTCGCGGGGGAGCGCCGCAAGGAGTGCGCCGCCGGTGTGGAGGAGCTGGGGGAGCGGCGGCGTGCGGCCGAGCGTGAGAAGTCGTCCGTCGCCCAGCAGCTGGGACGGCTGGCCGGGCAGGCGCGGGGCGCCGCCGGAGAGGCCGAGCGCTCCACCGCCGCCGCGGCCCGGGCGCAGGAGGCCCTGGAGAGGGGCCTGGGCGAAGTGGAGGAACTCGCCGAGCGGCTCGCCGTCGCCGAGGAGATGCCGGTCGAGGAGGAGCCCGACACCTTTGTACGCGACCGGCTCGCCGCGGACGGGGCGAACGCGCGTCAGACCGAGATGGAGGCCCGGCTCCAGGTCCGTACGCACGAGGAGCGGGTCAAGGGCCTGGCCGGACGGGCCGACTCCCTGGACCGGGGCGCCCGTGCCGAACGCGAGGCACGCGCGCGTGCCGAGCAGCGGCGGGCCCGGCTGCGGCACGAGGCCGCCGTCGCGGAAGCCGTCGCCTTCGGTGCCCGGCAGCTCCTCGCCCATGTCGAGGTGTCCCTCGGCCGGGCCCAGGCCGAGCGCGTCGCCGCGGAGGCCGCGAAGGCCCGCCGCGAGCAGGAGCTCGCCGCGGCGCGCTCCGAGGGCCGTGACCTCAAGGCCGAGCTCGACAAGCTCACGGACTCCGTCCACCGGGGTGAGGTGCTCGGCGCCGAGAAGCGGCTGCGTATCGAGCAGCTGGAGGGCAAGGCGCTGGAGGAACTCGGTGTCGAACCGGGGGGTCTGATCGCCGAGTACGGCCCCGACAAGCTGGTTCCGCCCTCGCCGCCCGCCGAGGGCGAGGAGCTGCCCGAGGACCCCGAGCACCCGCGCAATCAGCCCCGCCGGTTCGTCCGCGCCGAGCAGGAGAAGCGGCTCAAGGCCGCCGAGCGGGCGTACCAGCAGCTCGGCAAGGTCAACCCGCTGGCCCTGGAGGAGTTCGCGGCGCTGGAGGAGCGTCACAAGTTCCTCAGCGAGCAGCTGGAGGACCTCAAGAAGACCCGGGCCGACCTGCTTCAGGTGGTGAAGGAGGTCGACGAGCGCGTCGAGCAGGTCTTCACCGAGGCGTATCGGGACACTGCACGGGAGTTCGAGGGCGTCTTCAGCCGGCTCTTCCCGGGCGGCGACGGACGGCTTGTGCTGACCGATCCGGACAACATGCTCACCACGGGCGTCGATGTCGAGGCACGGCCCCCGGGCAAGAAGGTCAAGCGCCTGTCCCTGCTCTCGGGCGGCGAGCGGTCGCTGACCGCCGTGGCCCTGCTGGTGTCCATCTTCAAGGCGCGGCCGAGCCCGTTCTATGTCATGGACGAGGTCGAGGCTGCCCTCGACGACACCAACCTGCAGCGGTTGATCCGCATCATGCAGGAGCTGCAGGAGGCCTCGCAGCTGATCGTGATCACGCACCAGAAGCGCACCATGGAGGTCGCCGACGCGCTCTACGGCGTCTCCATGCAGGGCGACGGTGTGTCGAAGGTCATCTCCCAGCGGCTGCGATAGATAGATGCGACGTACACCGTTCTGACTTGCATCTTTCCAAGACTTCAACATCTGAACTCAAGCGCAGATCGTTTTCAGGTCCAGCCGCAGACTCGCTGGCTTTTGACTTCGAAACTTGAACACATAGTCTCTGCAACGTTGCTTTTACCTTCAGGTGTGAGCGGCGTGAGCAGGTGCTCTCTGGGTACTTGGATGCCACCCCCATGCCCTGAAAGGGCTCGCCCCCACCCCCGGCGGCGTTGCCGGTGGCCCGAGGAGTTACACACGTGACCAGCACAGCGCAGGCACCTCAGACAGGAACCAGGACGGCTCACCCCGAACATCTCGGGCACGTCATCTTCATCGCGGCGGCGGCCGCGATGGGCGGCTTTCTCTTCGGCTACGACAGTTCCGTGATCAACGGCGCCGTCGAGGCCATCCGGGGCCGCTACGACATCGGCTCCGCAGCGCTGGCCCAGGTCATCGCCGTCGCCCTGATCGGCTGCGCCATCGGCGCCGCCACCGCAGGCCGGATAGCCGACCGCATCGGCCGCATCCGGTGCATGCAGATCGCCGCGGTCCTCTTCACCATCAGCGCCGTCGGCTCCGCGCTGCCCTTCGCCCTGTGGGACCTCGCCTTCTGGCGCATCATCGGCGGCTTCGCCATCGGCATGGCCTCCGTGATCGGCCCCGCCTACATCGCCGAGGTCGCCCCGCCCGCCTACCGCGGCCGGCTCGGCTCCTTCCAGCAGGCCGCGATCGTCGTCGGTATCGCCATCTCGCAGCTGGTCAACTGGGGCCTGCTGAACGCGGCGGGCGGCGACCAGCGCGGCCGGCTGATGGGTCTCGAGGCCTGGCAGGTCATGCTCGGCGTGATGGTGATCCCGGCGGTCCTCTACGGCATGCTCTCCTTCGCCATCCCCGAGTCCCCGCGCTTCCTGCTCTCCGTCGGCAAGCATGAGCGCGCCCGGGAGATCCTCGCCGAGGTCGAGAGCAAGGACGCCGACCTGGACGCGCGCGTCGCCGAGATCGAGCACGCCATGAAGAGCGAGCACAAGTCCACCTTCAAGGATCTGCTCGGCGGCGGTTTCTTCTTCAAGCCGATCGTCTGGGTCGGTATCGGCCTGTCGGTCTTCCAACAGTTCGTCGGCATCAACGTCGCGTTCTACTACTCCTCGACGCTGTGGCAGTCGGTCGGCGTCGATCCGAAGGACTCGTTCTTCTACTCGTTCACGACGTCGATCATCAACATCGTCGGCACCGTGATCGCGATGCTCTTCGTGGACCGCATCGGCCGCCGGCCCCTCGCCATCATCGGTTCGGTCGGCATGGTGGTCGGCCTCGCCCTGGAGGCCTGGGCGTTCTCGTACCACCTGGTCGACGGCAAGCTGCCGGCCACCCAGGGCTGGGTCGCCCTGATCGCCGCCCATGTGTTCGTGCTCTTCTTCGCCCTGTCCTGGGGTGTGGTCGTCTGGGTCATGCTCGGCGAGATGTTCCCGAACAAGATCCGTGCCGCCGCCCTGGGCGTGGCCGCCGCCGCGCAGTGGATCGCCAACTGGGCCATCACCGCGAGCTTCCCGTCGCTGGCCGACTGGAACCTGTCCGCGACCTACGTGATCTACACGGCCTTCGCCGCGCTCTCCATTCCGTTCGTTCTCAAGTTCGTGAAGGAGACGAAGGGCAAGGCGCTGGAGGAGATGGGCTGACCCGTCGCTTCGAGCTCGAGGAGAAGGGTCAAGTCCCCGCTGCCCCTCTCCTCGGACCCACCGCCGCCCGACTCGGTCGCCCGAGCCGGGCGGCGGTGTCGTGTGCGGCTCCGCTCGCCCCTGCCCGTCAGCGGTGGCAAACGAGGATCAGTCCGCCAGCCGGGGCAGCACCTGCTCGCAGAACAGATGCAGGCTGCGCCAGCCCTCGTCGAGGGGCATCCCGGCGACCAGGGGGTGCAGGACGTGGTTGTCCAGGCCCAGCGCGACGCAGTCGTCGGGCGTCAGGATCCGGTAGACGCCCTCCGCGCGCAGTTCGTCCACAGTCGTGGCCACCGACTTCACCGCCGAGCGGACGTCTCCGGACTGCCAGGAGGCGTAGGTACGCGCCTCGTGCAGGAAGTGCTCGCCGTAGTGCGCCCACGCCAGCTCCGGATCCTCGGCGATGTGCAGCAGGGGAGTCTCCTCGGCGGGCATCAGGGTCCAGCCCTCGGTTCCGTACTCCACGAGCCGCTCCTTGTAATACGCCTCCAGCTCCGGCAGGTGAGCGCTGGGGAAGAACGGCAGGCCGAGCCGCGCGGCACGGCGCGCCGCCGCCTTCGAGGAGCCGCCGACCAGCAGCAGGGGGTGCGGATTGGTGTACGGGCGCGGGGTGACGCGTACGGTACGGCCGTGGTAGGTGAACTCCTCGCCGGTCCAGGCCCTGAGCAGGGTCTCCAGCAGCTCGTCCTGGAGCTGCCCGCGCCGCGTCCAGTCGACGTCGAAGAGGGCGTACTCCTCGGGCCGGTAGCCGATCCCGGCGACGGTGACCAGCCGGCCGCCGCTGAGCAGATCGAGTACGGCGATGTCCTCGGCCAGCCGCAGCGGATCGTGCAGCGGACCGATGAAGGCGGAGACGGTGACCGCGACACGCCGGGTCGCGCCGAAGACGGCGCCGGCGAATGCGAGGGGCGAGGGAAGCCAGTTGTTCGCCACCCCGTGGTGTTCCTCCGTCTGCACCGTGGTGATCCCGCGCTCGTCGGCGTACGCGGCCATCTCCAGGGCCGCCCGGTAGCGGGCGCCGAGGGAGGCGCGGGTGGCACCGGGCTCGACCAGGTTGAAACGTACGACCGTGACGGGCATGCGAGGAGCCCCCTTCGCGTTCGCCGGGCGGGTGTGCAGGGAGGACCGTAGCTGACGATGCGTCAGATAACCAGGAGTGCGCACCCCGGAGCCGCCGCCGAACGGCCCGGTGACCGGTCGCGCATACTGGGACGCGTTATGGACATCGTCATCCTTGCTGTAGTCATCGCCGTGGTCGTGATCGGCGCGCTCGGCGGGCTCCTCGTCGGCACCCGGCGCAGAAAGCCGCTGCCTCCGGCGCCCCCCAAGACGCCCGACATCACCGCCCCTCCGGCCGAGCCGCACGTCGGCGAAGAGGCCGAGACACCGCACGACGAGGAGCGCCGGACGATCGAGGAGGTGGACCTTCCGCAAGGTCCGGCTCCTGTGGTCGTCGAGGAGCCGCCCACCGTCGAAGCGCCCCCGATCGAGATCCCCGAGCCCACAGCCGGCCGTCTGATCCGGCTGCGTGCCCGGCTGTCCCGCTCGCAGAACGCGCTCGGCAAGGGGCTGCTCACGCTCCTGTCCCGGGAGCACCTCGACGACGAGACCTGGGAGGAGATCGAGGACACCCTGCTCACCGCCGACGTCGGTGTGCAGCCCACCCAGGAGCTGGTCGAGCGGCTGCGTGAGCGGGTGCGGGTGCTCGGCACCCGTACGCCCAACGAACTGCGCGGGCTGCTGCGGGAGGAGCTGCTCACGCTGATCCGCACCGACATGGACCGCACCGTCCGCACCGAGCCCGAGGCCAGCAAGCCCGGCATCGTGATGGTCGTCGGTGTCAACGGCACCGGCAAGACCACCACCACCGGCAAGCTCGCCCGTGTCCTCGTGGCCGACGGCCGCACCGTGGTCCTGGGTGCCGCCGACACCTTCCGTGCCGCCGCCGCCGACCAGTTGCAGACCTGGGGCGAGCGGGTCGGCGCCTACACCGTGCGCGGGCCCGAGGGCGGCGACCCCGCCTCCGTCGCCTTCGACGCGGTCAAGGAAGGCAAGGAGATGGGCTACGACGTCGTGCTCATCGACACCGCGGGCCGTCTGCACACCAAGACCGGCCTCATGGACGAGCTCGGCAAGGTCAAGCGCGTCGTGGAGAAGCACGCCCCGCTCGACGAGGTGCTGCTCGTCCTCGACGCCACGACCGGGCAGAACGGTCTTGTTCAGGCCCGTGTCTTCGGCGAGGTCGTGGACATCACCGGCATCGTGCTCACCAAACTCGACGGCACGGCCAAGGGCGGCATCGTGGTCGCGGTCCAGCGCGAGCTGGGTGTGCCGGTGAAGCTGATCGGCCTCGGCGAGGGTGCCGACGACCTGGCGCCCTTCGACCCGGAAGCGTTCGTGGATGCGCTTATCGGCGACTGACGGTTCCCGCGAGGCGTACGCCGTCACGAACCCGTGCGCGACGAGGGCCCTACTCCATCGTACGGATGGAGTAGGGCCCTTCTGTTGTGCCGAAGCCAGCGGGTCAGGCGCGGGAGCGGTGCGCCAGGTAGGCGAGCGTGCCGATCAGCAGGCGCGCGGCCGGCGGTCGGGTGGCCGAGTCCAGGGCGGGGGAGCGCAGCCAGCGGACCGGCCCGAGGCCGCCGCGGTCCGAGGGTGGAGCGGTGATGTGGGCACCGGGGCCCAGGGCGTGCAGATCCAGGTCCGTGTCGTCCCACGCCATCCGGTAGAGCAGTTCGGGGAGCTCCGCCGCGGAGCCCGGGGCGACGAAGAAATGGGCCCGGCCGTCGGGAGTGGCCGTCACCGGGCCGAGCGGGAGTCCCATGCGCTCCAGCCGAATGAGCGCACGCCGCCCCGCCGGCTCGGCGACCTCGATCACGTCGAACGCCCGGCCGACGGGCAGCATCACCGCGGCACCGGGCACCTCAGCCCAGACCTCGGTCGCCTCGTCGAGCGTGGCGCCCGCTCGCACCGCCGGCGCGAAGTCCAGCGGATGCGCGCCGGGCGCGTCGCAGTCCCGCTTGCCGCATGAGCACATTCCCGCGGCCGCCCGGGCGCCGGGCACCACGTCCCAGCCCCACAGGCCCGTGTACTCGGCCACGGCAGTGCACTCCGACGAGCGGCCCCGGCGCCGAGCGCCGGGCCTGATGTCGCGGATCGCCCGTGTGCCGCCGATCGTGAAGCCCATGCCCCCTCCAACGGGTCCGACGCACCGGCGGTTACGCGATGGAACCAAATCGTGACTCTGTGTCCCCGGTTCGCCGGTGATCGCCGCGTCGTCCGGGCGGCGTCCCGTTGCGTCCCGGGTGGTGCGCCGGGCGGCGCGCGCCCGTGAGTGCACCGCCCCATCCGCTTCCGCCCGTCATGTGTCAAGTGAATCGCGCACAGGCCACGTTGAGTTCATCCGAAGGGGTGGCGAATGGTGGCGATTCTGGAATCGCCATGGCTGCGCGCGTGATCGTAGGATTACTTTGAGTGCACGATTCCTGGAGACGCACGCACTCGTGGGTATGCCGGAGGCAACCCGGTTCCCGTTCGACAGGTGAGAACCGCCGGACGCGGGGCCGTATTCACCGGCATTCTGGTAAGGCTTTGCGCACACAGCGCACAAGTGGATTGACAGATGGGGGCGTTCCAGTGGGCGACAACGGCGGAAGCGGTGCGAACGCTGACAAGCGCCCCAACGAGCTGCTCGGCTCCTGGTTCGCGCGCAGCGGCTGGTCCAAGGGCGAGCTCGCACGCCAAGTGAACCGCCGGGCCCGCCAGTTGGGTGCCAGTCACATCTCGACGGACACCTCGCGGGTGCGTCGTTGGCTCGACGGGGAGAATCCGCGCGAGCCGATCCCGCGGATCCTGTCGGAGCTGTTCTCGGAGCGCTTCGGCTGTGTGGTCGCGGTCGAGGACCTCGGGCTGCGCACCGCCCACCAGTCACCCTCCGTGTCCGGCATCGACCTGCCCTGGACGGGCCCGCAGACAGTGGCGCTGATCAGCGAGTTCTCGCGCAGCGACCTGATGCTGGCGCGGCGCGGCTTCCTCGGGAGCTCGCTCGCCCTGTCGGCGGGCCCGGCCCTCATCGAGCCCATGCAGCGCTGGCTGGTCCCCGGGCCCACCGCCCCGCGCGAGGAGCCCGAGCCCGTTCCGTCCGCGCGGGGCCGGGGCCGGCTGTCCAAGCCCGAGCTCGACCTCCTCGAGACCACCACGGTGATGTTCCGCAAGTGGGACGCCCAGTGCGGCGGCGGTCTGCGCCGCAAGGCCGTCGTCGGCCAGCTCCATGAGGTGACGGACCTCCTCCAGGAACCCCAGACCGAGGCCACCGCCAGGCGCCTGTTCAAAGTCGCCGCCGAGCTGGCCGAGCTGGCCGGCTGGATGAGCTACGACGTAGGGCTGCAGCCCACCGCGCAGAAGTACTTCGTCCTCGCCCTGCACGCCGCCAAGGAAGCAGGCGACAAGCCGCTCGGCTCGTACGTCCTCTCCAGCATGAGCCGCCAGATGATCCACCTCGGCCGGCCCGACGACGCTCTGGAGCTCATCCACCTCGCCCAGTACGGGAGCCGGGACTGCGCGAGCCCGCGCACCCAGGCGATGCTGTATGCGATGGAGGCCCGCGCGTACGCGAACATGGGCCAGCCCGGCAAGTGCAAGCGGGCCGTCCGGATGGCCGAGGACACCTTCGCCGACGCGGTCGAGTTCGACGAGCCCGAGCCCGACTGGATCCGCTTCTTCTCCGAGGCCGAGCTCTACGCCGAGAACTCCCACTCGTTCCGCGACCTCGCCTATGTCGCGGGCCGCAGCCCCGCCTACGCCTCTCTCGCCGAGCCCCTGATGCGCAAGGCCGTCGACCTCTTCGCCGATGAGTCCGAGCACCAGCGGTCGTACGCACTCAACCTCATCGGCATGGCGACCGTGCACCTCCTGCAGCGCGAGCCCGAGCAGAGCGCGGTGCCGGCGAAGCGGTCGATGGAAATCGCCAAGCACGTGCGGTCCGAACGTGTCAACACGCGTATCCGAAAGACCGTCGACACGGCTGTACGCGATTTCGGTGATCTTTCCGAGATCGTCGAATTGACCGACCACCTCGCCACCCACCTGCCCGAGACCGCCGAGGCGGTCTGACCCCTTCCGGCCCCGTCACTCGAAGGGCCCCATGCGACCCCGGCCGCGGCCGCCATCCCGAACTGCCCGACTCGGCTCCCCCTGCCAGGTCATCGGATGGCTGTCGCGGTCGGTCTGCATTCCGTGATCTACCCGGGCGGAATCACGCGAATGATCAGCCGGCATGCGACGACGTCGGCGCATGCACCCGGGCGGATGCCATTCCCGGCAGGTTGCGTCACGATAACGATCAACGCGGTCGGCATCCTGCAGTTCATCAACGCGTAACACTCCCGGCGCCTTCGTCACTGCGGCGAAACATCGAGGGGCTTCGACGGAAACGGCGCTGCGCCAATCTCATGGCGCATAACCGGCCCACCCCTCACTGACCGGACCGCTCAGGCTTCGCCCGCACGGGGCCGTACCAACCGACGAGGAGACGCCGATGGCACCAGCCATCATGCTTGCGGCGGACGCACCCAAGCTGTCGTCCGCCAATACAGGCTTCATGCTCATCTGCTCCGCCCTGGTGATGCTCATGACCCCGGGCCTGGCCTTCTTCTACGGAGGCATGGTCCGCGTCAAGAGCACTTTGAACATGCTCATGATGAGCTTCATCAGCCTCGGGATCGTCACCATCCTGTGGGTGCTCTACGGCTTCTCCATGGCCTTCGGTACCGACAGGGGCTCGGTCGTCGGCTGGACCTCCGACTTCGTCGGCTTCAGCGGCATCGGCAAGATGGACCTCTGGCCCGGCTACACCATCCCGGTCTTCGTCTTCGCCGTCTTCCAGCTGATGTTCGCCATCATCACGCCCGCACTGATAAGCGGCGCCCTGGCGGACCGCGTGAAGTTCTCGGCCTGGGCGATCTTCCTGGTGCTGTGGGTCACGATCGTGTACTTCCCGGTCGCCCACTGGGTCTGGGGCACCGGCGGCTGGGCCTTCGACCTCGGCGTGATCGACTTCGCCGGCGGTACGGCGGTCCACATCAACGCCGGTGCGGCGGCGCTCGGCGTGATCCTCGTCATCGGCAAGCGTGTCGGCTTCAAGAAGGACCCGATGCGTCCGCACAGCCTCCCGCTGGTCATGCTCGGCGCCGGTCTCCTGTGGTTCGGCTGGTTCGGCTTCAACGCCGGCTCGTGGCTCGGCAACGACGATGGCGTCGGACCGCTGATGTTCGTCAACACGCAGATCGCCACCGCGGCCGCCATGCTGGCCTGGCTCGCCTACGAGAAGATCCGCCACGGTGCGTTCACCACGCTGGGTGCCGCCTCCGGCGCGGTCGCCGGTCTGGTCGCCATCACCCCGTCCGGCGGTGCGGTCTCCCCGCTCGGCGCGATCGCCGTCGGCGCCATCGCCGGTGTCGCCTGCGCCGCGGCCGTCGGCCTGAAGTTCAAGTTCGGCTTCGACGACTCGCTCGATGTGGTCGGCGTCCACATGGTCGGCGGAATCATCGGCTCCCTGCTCATCGGCTTCTTCGCCAGCGGCAAGGGCCAGTCCGCGGTCAAGGGCCTCTTCTACGGCGGCGGCCTCGACCAGTTCTGGAAGCAGTGCGCCGGCGTCTTCGCGGTCCTCGCCTACTCCCTCGTCGCCTCCGCGATCCTGGCCTTCCTCCTCGACAAGACCATCGGGATGCGGGTCCCCGAGGACGAAGAGGTCTCCGGTATCGACCAGGCCGAGCACGCCGAGACCGCATACGACTTCAGTGGCGCCGGTGGCGGTGTCCTCGGGAGCGTCGCCTCGGCCCTCACCGCCGCGCAGACCAAGAAGGTGGACGCATGAAGCTCATCACCGCCGTCGTGAAGCCGCACCGGCTCGACGAGATCAAAGAGGCCCTCCAGGCCTTCGGAGTACATGGTCTGACGGTCACCGAGGCGAGCGGCTACGGTCGGCAGCGGGGACACACCGAGGTCTACCGGGGTGCCGAGTACACGGTCGACCTGGTCCCCAAGATCCGTATCGAGGTACTGGCCGAGGACGACGACGCCGAACCGCTCATCGATGTCATCGTCAAGGCGGCTCGTACCGGCAAGATCGGAGACGGCAAGGTCTGGTCCCTCCCGGTCGAGACGGCCGTCCGGGTCCGGACCGGCGAGCGCGGCCCCGACGCGCTGTAAGGCACCGAGGAACAGGAGTCGCCGGGTGACGAGTACGGACGTGCGTACGGATGCAGAGGGCTCGGGACCCAGAGGCTACGCGGCGGCCCGGCTGCGCCTCCTCCAGGAGGGGGCGCAGTCCGGGCCGACGCGCCGTTCGGCCCTGGCCGCACTGACCGACGGCTGGCTGGCCGAGCTGTTCACCGCGGGTGCCGAGGGCCTGCGCGGTGTCTCCCTGGTCGCCGTCGGCGGATACGGCCGCGGCGAACTGTCGCCGCGCAGCGACCTCGATCTGCTTCTGCTGCACGACGGCGGCGACAGCAAGGCGGTCGCCGCCCTCGCGGACCGCATCTGGTACCCCGTCTGGGATCTCGGCCTCGCCCTCGACCACTCCGTACGCACCCCGTCCGAGGCCCGCAGGACGGCGGGCGAGGACCTCAAGGTGCAGCTCGGCCTGCTGGACGCGCGGCACCTGGCGGGCGACCTCGGGCTGACCGCGGCCCTGCGGACGGCCGTCCTCGCCGACTGGCGCAACCAGGCCCCCAAGCGCCTGCCCGAGCTGCAGGAACTGTGCGCCGAACGGGCCCGGCGCCAGGGTGAGCTGCAATATCTGCTGGAGCCGGACCTCAAGGAGGCCCGGGGCGGCCTGCGCGATGCCACCGCCCTGCGCGCGGTCGCCGCCTCCTGGGTCGCGGACGCCCCGCGCGAGGGCCTGGCGGACGCCCGGCGCCGGCTGCTGGACGTACGGGACGCGCTGCACCTGGCCACCGGGCGCGCCACCGACCGGCTGGCGCTGCAGGAGCAGGACCAGGTCGCCGCCGAGCTCGGCCTGCTGGACGCCGACACGCTGCTGCGCCAGTTGTATGAGGCGGCGCGGGTCATCTCGTATGCGAGCGATGTGACATGGCGTGAGGTGGGCCGTGTCCTGCGGTCACGCGCGGTGCGGCCTCGGCTGCGGGCCATGCTGGGCGGTGGCAAGCCCGTCGCGGAGCGGTCCCCGCTGGCCGAAGGCGTGGTGGAACAGGACGGCGAAGTGGTGCTCGCCCGGGCCGCGCGCCCTGAGCGGGATCCCGTGCTGCCCCTGCGCGCCGCCGCTGCCGCCGCCCAGGCCGGCCTCCCCCTCTCCCTGCACGCCGTACGCCGTATGACCGCCACCGGGCGCCCGCTGCCGACGCCCTGGCCCGCCGAGGCCCGGGAACAGCTCGTCACCCTGCTGGGCTCCGGCCGCCCGACCGTCGAGGTCTGGGAGGCACTGGAGGCCGAGGGCCTGATCAGCCGCCTGCTGCCCGACTGGGAGCGTGTGCGCTGCCGCCCGCAGCGCAACGCCGTGCACATCTGGACCGTCGACCGGCATCTGATCGAGACCGCCGTGCGCGCCTCCGAGCTGACGCGCCGGGTCGGCCGCCCCGACCTCCTCCTGATCGCCGCGCTTCTGCACGACATCGGCAAGGGCTGGCCCGGCGACCACTCCGTGGCGGGCGAGATCATCGCGCGGGACGTGGCGACGCGCGTCGGCTTCGACCGCGACGACGTCGTCGTGCTCGCCGCGCTCGTACGCCACCACCTGCTGCTCGTCGACACGGCCACCCGGCGCGACCTGGAGGATCCGGCCACGGTGCGCTCGGTCGCCGAGGCCGTCGGCTCGCAGAGCACACTGGAACTGCTGCATGCGCTGACCGAGGCGGACGCCCTGGCCACCGGGCCCGCCGCCTGGTCGTCCTGGCGGGGCGCACTCGTGAACGACCTGGTCAAGCGGGTCTCGGCGGTGCTGGCGGGCGACGAGCCCGCCGCCCCGGAGGCGGCCGTGCCCACCGTCGAGCAGGAGCGGCTCGCCATCGAGGCGTTCCGTACGGGCGGCCCCGTGCTCGCCTTGCGCGCGCAGCCCGAGCCGCCGTCCGAGGAGCGCTCCGGCGAACCGGAACCTCTCGGCGTGGAGCTTCTGATCGCCGTACCGGACCAGCCCGGGGTGCTGCCCGCGGTGTCGGGTGTGCTGGCGATGCACCGCCTCGCCGTCCGCACAGCGGAGCTGCGCGCCCTGGACCTGCCGGACGGTGTCCACGAGGGCTCGGTTCTGCTGCTCGACTGGCGGGTCGCGGCGGAGTACGGCTCGCTGCCACAGTCCGCCCGGCTGCGCGCCGACCTCGTACGGGCCCTGGACGGTTCCCTGGACATCGGCGCACGCCTCGCGGAGCGGGACGCGGCATACCCCCGCCGCCGGGGCGTGCTGGCGCCGCCGCCCCGGGTCACGGTCGCCCCCACGGCGTCCCGGCACGCCACGGTGATCGAGGTACGCGCCCAGGACGCACCGGGGCTGCTGTTCCGGATCGGGCGGGCGCTGGAGAAGTCTGGTGTACGGGTGCGCAGCGCGCATGTCAGCACCCTGGGCGCGAACGCCGTGGACGCCTTCTATGTGACGACTGCCACGGGTATGCCGCTGCCGGGGGAGGACGCGGCCACGGTGGCACGGATGCTGGAGGAGACGCTGCGGGCCTGAGGCCTGGCCGGTTCCACCGGCCCGGGAGCGGGCCCCCGGCCTGCTCTTCCGTCGGCGGGGATGATTTGCCCGCCGGTCCGGATACCCTGGAGGACAGCCCAAAACGCCCCCGACTCCGAGGACCGACGCCGCCGTGTTCGACACCCTCTCCGACCGCCTCAGCGCGACTTTCAAAAACCTCCGCGGGAAAGGCAGGCTCTCCGAGGCGGACATCGACGCCACAGCGCGCGAGATCCGCATCGCGCTCCTCGAAGCGGACGTGGCGCTGCCGGTCGTCCGGACCTTCATCAAGAACGTCAAGGAGCGCGCCCTCGGCGCCGAGGTCTCCCGGGCCCTGAACCCCGCCCAGCAGGTCCTCAAGATCGTCAACGACGAGCTGGTCACCATCCTCGGCGGGGAGACCCGCCGCCTCCGGTTCGCCAAGCAGCCCCCGACGGTGATCATGCTGGCGGGTCTGCAGGGTGCCGGTAAGACGACCCTCGCGGGCAAGCTCGCCAAGTGGCTCGAGGAGCAGGGCCACTCCCCGCTGCTGGTCGCGGCCGACCTCCAGCGCCCGAACGCCGTGAACCAGCTCAGCGTCGTCGCCGAGCGCGCGGGCGTGGCCGTCTTCGCGCCGGAGCCGGGCAACGGTGTCGGCGACCCGGTCAAGGTCGCCAGGGACTCCATCGACTTCGCCAGGACCAAGGTCCACGACATCGTGATCGTGGACACTGCCGGCCGCCTCGGCATCGACCAGGAGATGATGCAGCAGGCCGCGGACATCCGGGACGCGGTCTCGCCCGACGAGATCCTCTTCGTCGTCGACGCGATGATCGGTCAGGACGCCGTGAACACGGCCGAGGCCTTCCGGGACGGCGTCGGCTTCGACGGTGTGGTGCTCTCCAAGCTCGACGGCGACGCCCGCGGTGGTGCGGCTCTGTCGATTCGCCAGATCACCGGCAAGCCGATCATGTTCGCGTCGAACGGTGAGAAGCTCGAGGACTTCGACGCCTTCCACCCGGACCGGATGGCCTCCCGCATCCTCGACATGGGTGACCTGCTCACCCTGATCGAGCAGGCGGAGAAGACGTTCAGCCAGGAAGAGGCCGAGAAGATGGCCTCCAAGCTGGCGTCCAAGAAGGGCCAGGACTTCACCCTGGACGACTTCCTGGCCCAGATGGAGCAGGTCAGGAAGATGGGCTCCATCTCCAAGCTGCTCGGCATGCTCCCGGGCATGGGCCAGATCAAGGACCAGATCAACAACCTGGACGAGCGGGACGTCGACCGCACGGCCGCGATCATCAAGTCGATGACCCCGGGCGAGCGCCAGGAGCCGACGATCATCAACGGCTCGCGCCGGGCCCGTATCGCCAAGGGTTCGGGTGTCGAGGTCAGCGCGGTCAAGAACCTGGTCGAGCGCTTCTTCGAGGCGCGCAAGATGATGGCGCGCATGGCCCAGGGCGGCGGCATGCCCGGTATGCCGGGGATCCCGGGCATGGGCGGCGGCCCCGGCCGCAGCAAGAAGCAGCCGAAGAAGGCCAAGGGCAAGCAGCGCTCCGGCAACCCGATGAAGCGCAAGCAGCAGGAGCAGGAGGAGGCCGCGCGTCGCGCCGCCGCGGCCGAGGGCGGCGCCTTCGGCCTGCCGCAGCAGAGCGATCAGGAGTTCGAGCTGCCGGACGAGTTCAAGAAGTTCATGGGCTGACTTCCACGGCGGTCCACGGGGCCGTACGAGGCCGAGGGCGCCCCTGTCCGCAGGGGCGCCCTCAGCGCGTGCCGGGGCCTTCCGGGTGCCGTACCGTCCGATATATGACGAATGCCGCGCCACCACGCAAGACCCCGGACAAGCCGTGGCGCACCGAAGGCACTCCGGAGGAGTCATCCCGGCGATCCGGTGGCAGAAGACCCCCAGGTGGCTGGTGGAGTCTGGCCGCCGCCGCAGTGATCGTCTTCGTCGTCGCCTACGCTGCCCTCACCTACTTCACCGCGGCCAATCAGCCGACGATCTCGTACACGGAGTTCAGCAGGCAGCTCGGCAACGGCAACGTCTCCAAGGTCTACTCCAAGGGCGACGCGATCCAGGGACAGCTGAAGACCGCGCAGCCGAACCCGGGCGGCGGGAAGTACACCAAGTTCAAGACGCAGCGCCCCGCCTTCGCCGACGACAAGCTCTGGCAGAACCTGACCAAGCACCATGTCACGGTGACCGCCCAGCCGGTCGTGCAGGAGCGCAGTTTTCTGTCCAACCTGCTCATCTCACTGCTGCCGCTGCTGATCCTGGTGGCGGTGTGGGTCTTCATCGCGCGGCGGGTGCGGACCGGGCTGGGCGGCCCGGGCGGCATGCTGGGCCGCAGGGCGCCCCCCAAGCCGGTCGAACTGCAACCGGGCAAGCTACGTACCACGTTCGCCGACGTGGCCGGGATCGACGAGGTCAAGGGCGAGCTGAGCGATGTCGTCGACTTCCTCAAGAACCCGGACGCCTACCGCAGGATGGGCGCCAAGATGCCGCGCGGCGTGTTGCTGACGGGCCCGCCGGGCACCGGCAAGACACTGCTGGCACGGGCGGTGGCCGGCGAGGCGGGCGTGCCGTTCTTCTCAGCCTCGGCCTCCGAGTTCATCGAGATGATCGTGGGCGTCGGCGCCTCCCGGGTCCGCGAGCTGTTCGCCGAGGCCCGCAAGGCGGCCCCGTCGATCATCTTCATCGACGAGATCGACACGATCGGGCGGGTGCGCGGCGGCGGGGCGTCGCTGGGCGGCCATGACGAGCGCGAGCAGACGCTGAACCAGATCCTCACGGAGATGGACGGTTTCACCGGTTCGGAAGGCGTGATCGTCATCGCGGCCACGAACCGCGCCGACGTCCTGGACCCGGCACTGACCCGGCCCGGCCGTTTCGACCGGGTGGTCACCGTCTCACCGCCGGACCGCGGCGGCCGCGAGGCGATCCTGGGGATCCACACACGCGAGATGCCTCTCGCCCCGGACGTGGACCTGCCCCAGGTGGCCCGCATGACCCCAGGCATGACGGGTGCCGAACTGGCCAACCTCGCCAACGAGGCGGCGCTGCTGGCGGTCAAGCGGGGCCAGCAGCAGATCATGCAGCAGGACTTCCTGGAAGCCCTGGAGAAGGTGCAGCTCGGTGCCGAACGCTCGCTCCTGCTGCCCGAGGAGGACCGCCGGCGCACCGCTTACCACGAGAGCGGGCACGCCCTGCTGGGCATGCTGCAGCCCGGCGCGGACCCGGTGCGCAAGGTCACGATCGTGCCGCGCGGCCGGGCGCTCGGGGTGACGCTGTCGACCCCCGAGGTGGAGAAGTACGCGTACTCCGAGGAGTACCTGCGGGGCCGCATCATCGGCGCCCTCGGCGGCATGGCGGCGGAGGAGGTGGTCTACGGAGTCATCACCACGGGATCCGAGAGCGACCTGGAACAGGTCACCAACATCGCCCGCGGCATGGTCGCCCGCTGGGGCATGAGCGAACGGGTGGGCCGCTTCTCGGCTCTGCCCAGCGACGCCCAGCAGGCGTACGGCCTCTCCGCGGCGCCGCACACGCTGGATGTGATCGAGAGCGAGATGCGCAGCATCGTGGACCAGTGCTACGCCGACGCGTGCCGCAAGCTCGAGGAGCACAGGGGCCAGCTGGACGCTCTCGCGGAAGCCCTCCTGGCCAACGAGACCCTGGACGAGGCGGAGGCGTACCGCATCGCCGGGGTCCTGCGCCTGGGCAAGGACGACTGAGCGCCCGCGGAGCCGGAAGGGCGCGCGCTCGTCTAGGGGATGCGCACGATCAGGTAGCGGAACACATTCGGCATCCACACCGTGCCGTCGGCCCGCAGGTGCGGGTGCAGCGCCTCGGCCAGCTCCTTGTCCACCTGTTCCCGGTCCGTGGCGGCGATCGCCGTGTCGAAGAGCCCCGTCGACAGCATCCCGCGTACCGCGCTGTCCAGGTCGGCGTACCCGAAGGGGCAGGCGACCCGCCCCGATCCGTCCGGCCGCAGCCCGCAGCGCTGCGCCGTCTCCTCCAGGTCGTCGCGCCGGGCCGGGTGCCGGTCGCCCGCGCCGGCCTCGGGATCGGCCAGTTTCCTTGCCAGGCCGAGCACCGGCGACGTGCTGCACCGCTCCGGCGGGCCCCAGCCGGTGAGCACCAGGGCCGCACCGTGCTCGGCGAGCGGCTTCGCGTCCGCGAGCCGGTCCGCGAGGACCGCACCGTCACCGTCACCGGCTCCGATCGGCTCGAATGCGGTCAGCAGGTTGTACGCCGGCGCTCCGGGGGCGGGCGCCGCGTCCCGCGGGGAGCCGTCGACGATCCGGGTGCCGGCACGCGCGCGCGTGCCCGGCGTCCCCGGGAGCAGCCGCTCCCGGGCGAGTGCCAGGCGTTCGCGGGCGCCGCTGTCGACACCGGTGACCGAGGCGCCCCGGGAGGCTGCCGTCAGCAGGGCGAGACCGGCACCGCACCCGAGCCCGAGCAGCCGTGTCCCGGAGTCCACTTCGAGCCGGTCGTACACGGCCTCGTAGAGCGGCACCAGCATCCGCTCCTGGATCTCCGCCCAGTCACGCGCGCGTGCACGCCGGTCCACGCGGGGAGTCGCTCCCGCGTGGGGGATGTGCTGTCGCACGAGTGTAGGTGTCATCGAAAGCGCCTCATTCCGCCGAGAGTTGTCGCTGCGTCCGTTTCCTTCAGCCCCCGTGATGCGCGCTTGTGCTCTCCCCCGAGTCCCCCCGTATGCCAGGTAACTCCGCGGCCGTCGTGGCGTCCAGGGGGTGCGGAGCACTCCTTGTGAGCCGTCCGTGCGCCCCCTTCCACCCCGGGTGACAAATTGATTCACGGCGCGCGGAGGTGTCCCCGTACCATCGCGCCATGGCAAAGGCACCCGTTCTCACACCCCGGGCGGACGACTTCCCGCGCTGGTACCAGGACCTGATCAACAAGGCCGAACTGGCCGACAACGGGCCGGTGCGCGGCACCATGGTCATCCGACCGTACGGGTATGGACTGTGGGAGCGGATGCAGGGCGAGATGGACGCCCGCATCAAGGAGACGGGCACCCAGAACGCGTACTTCCCGCTGCTGATCCCGCAGTCGTACCTCACCAGGGAGGCCGACCACGTCGAGGGGTTCGCGCCCGAACTCGCGGTGGTCACCCACGGCGGCGGCAAGGACCTCGAAGAGCCCGCCGTGGTCAGGCCCACCTCCGAGACCATCATCAACGACTACTTCGCCAAGTGGATCCAGAGCTACCGCGACCTGCCTCTGCTGATCAACCAGTGGGCCAACGTGGTGCGTTGGGAGCTTCGGCCCCGTCTGTTCCTGCGCACCTCGGAGTTCCTGTGGCAGGAGGGCCACACCGCGCACGCCACCTATGAGGAGGCCCGCGACTTCGCCGCCCACATCCAGCGGAACGTCTACGGGGACTTCCTGGAGAACGTCCTCGCGATCGACTTCGTGTCCGGCCGCAAGACGGTCAGGGAGCGCTTCGCCGGCGCGATCAACACCTTGACGCTGGAAAGCATGATGGGCGACGGCAAGGCCCTCCAGATGGTCACCAGCCATGAGCTGGGCCAGAACTTCGCCAAGGCGTTCCACACCCGCTACCTGTCGAAGGGCGGCACGCAGGAGTACGTCTGGCAGACCTCCTGGGGCTCCACCACCCGCATGATCGGCGCGCTGGTCATGACGCACGGCGACGACGACGGACTCCGTGTCCCGCCGCGGCTTGCGCAGATTCAGGCCGTTGTCCTCGCGATCAAGGACGACGACGCGGTTCTGGCCAAGGTCCGCGAGCTCGGCGACCGGCTCAAGGAGGCCGGGATCCGTGTCCAGGTGGACGACCGCACCGACACCCCCTTCGGCCGCCGCGCCGTCGACTGGGAGCTCAAGGGCGTGCCCGTTCGCATCGAGATCGGCCCCCGCGACCTGGAGAACGGCACGGCGATGCTGGCCCGTCGTATCCCCGGGGGCAAGGAGCCGGTGGCGCTCGAGTCGATCCCGGGGCTGCTTCCGGGGATCCTTGAGGAGGACCAGGCGCTGCTCCTGAAGCAGTCGCGGGAGCGCCGCCTGTCCCGTACGGCGGAGGTCTCGACGATCGACGAGGCCGTCGAGGCGGCGGTCGCCGGCGGCTGGGCCCGCATTCCGTGGTCCGTGCTCGGCGAGGACGGCGAGGCCAAGCTGGCTGAACACGCCGTGACCGTACGCTGTCTGGTCACCGAGGACGGGGCGGTTCCCGACGCGGACGACGCGTCGAGTAACGTCGCGGTCGTCGCGCGCGCTTATTGAGGTAAGAGGCCGAAGAGACCGAAACACCTCTTGTGCATCGGCAGACCCTGGCTGCCCCGGCGCGCGCGGTTCACCTACGCGTCGGTGCGTAGTGGTCGCTACGCACCGGCTTGGTATGAGCTGTGAGGCTTCTCCGCAGATCAGCGCACCCGCCCTCCTCCGGACGCATCAGTGCCAACTGACGGGTAAGTGCAAATTATTTGGGATGCCCCGGAATAGGAACACGGGAGCACTCAGGCTCGTTGTCATTACGTGAGCACGACACCACCTGTTCTCGCCGCAGAGCTGGCGCAGGCGTGGGCCGACATTCAGCGGTACCACCCCGAGCTGCCCGATCTTGCCGCGCCCGAGTCACTGATCGGAGAGTCCTCGTCCGCATGCGGGCACGAACTCTCTTTCGAGCGACTGCTCCATGAGGCAGTCCATGGCATCGCCGCTGCCCGCGGTGTACGCGACACCTCCCGTGCCGGCCGCTACCACAACCGCAGATTTCTCGCCATCGCCGAGGAGCTGGGCCTGGACCACCCCGAGGAACCGCACCCGAGCAGCGGTTTCTCCCTGGTCACGCTCAACCCCGAGGCAAAGCGCCGCTACCGGCCGACGATCGAGCGGCTCCAGCGCGCGCTGAAGGCCCACACGGCGGCCACAGCCGCGGACACCGCCCGCTCGTTCCGGGGCCCGGCCGCCCGCCACGGCTCCTCCGGCGGCGGCGTCCGCGTCAAGGCGGTCTGCGACTGCGGCCGCAACGTCCGCGTCGTCCCGTCGGTCCTGGCACAGGCCCCGATCGTGTGCGGCGGCTGCGGAAAGCCCTTCCGCATCCCTGAGCCGGTGGGGGCCGCGGCGAGCTGATCCGACGGCTGCTCGTGGCGGCCGTACCTCAGCTTCGTACGCGGTCGTGATCGGCTGCGGGCCCATGCGGCACGCCGCATGGGCGGGCGTGACAGCACCCAGTGAGCGCCGGGTGGCGCGGCGACGCGCGGGAGTCCCCGGCGCCGGGTGTGTCTTTGTCATGCCCAGGTGCCACGGCCGTGGCCCCCGGCAGTGTGTGGCACAATGGCTAGCTGTACTCGACAGCCGCACAGGACCCCTCTCTCCTCCGGCTGACGCGTCCATCGGGCACTCGGGTACCGCAACCCCACGCGGCAATCTCGCCGTGCCCAACCACGTCAAATCCAGGAGAACCCACTCCCGTGGCAGTCAAGATCAAGCTGAAGCGTCTGGGCAAGATCCGTTCGCCTCACTACCGCATCGTCGTCGCCGACTCCCGTACCCGCCGTGACGGCCGGGCGATCGAGGAGATCGGCAAGTACCACCCGACGTACAACCCGTCGGTGATCGAGGTCGACGCCGAGCGCGCGGCGTACTGGCTCGGTGTCGGCGCCCAGCCGACCGAGCCCGTGCTCGCCATCCTGAAGAAGACCGGCGACTGGCAGAAGTTCAAGGGCGAGCCCGCCCCGGCGCCGCTGCTGGTTGCCGAGCCCAAGGCCACGCGTCCGACGTTCGAGGCTCTCGCCGGTGACGACGAGGGCAAGGGTGAGGCGATCACCCAGAAGAAGAAGGCCGAGAAGAAGGACGAGGCCGCTGCCGAGTCCGCTTCTTCTGAGTCGACCGAGGCCTGAGCATGCTCGAGGAGGCTCTCGAGCACCTCGTGAAGGGCATCGTCGACAACCCTGACGATGTGCAGGTGGCCTCGCGCAACCTGCGCCGCGGACGTGTGCTCGAGGTCAGGGTCCATCCCGACGACCTCGGCAAGGTGATCGGTCGCAACGGCCGCACCGCACGCGCCCTGCGCACCGTCGTGGGTGCCATCGGCGGCCGCGGCGTCCGTGTCGACCTCGTCGACGTGGACCACGTCCGCTGACGCTTTCGCAACCGGCTCGGGCCGGGGAGGGCCAACTGGGCCGTCCCCGGCCCGCGGTCGTTACGACAGGAGATCTTCACAAGTGCAGCTGGTAGTCGCACGGGTCGGCCGCGCCCACGGCATCAAGGGCGAGGTCACCGTGGAAGTACGCACCGACGAGCCCGAGCTCAGGCTCGCACCCGGCGCCGTACTGGCCACCGATCCCGCGTCCGCGGGCCCGCTCACCATCGAAACCGGCCGGGTGCACAGCGGCCGGCTGCTCCTGCGCTTCGCGGGCGTCCAGGACCGGAACGCCGCCGAAGCCCTCCGCAACACCCTCCTGATCGCGGAGGTGGACCCGGACGAGCTCCCCGAGGGCGAGGACGAGTACTACGACCACCAGCTGATCGACCTCGACGTCGTGACGCGGGACGGCGTGGAGGTCGGACGGATCACCGAGATCTCGCACCTGCCCTCCCAGGACCTGTTCGTGGTGGAGTGCCCGGACGGGAGCGAGGTGCTGATCCCCTTCGTCGAGGAGATCGTCACCGAGATCGATCTCGAGGAGCAGCGCGCCGTCATCGACCCGCCGCCGGGCCTGATCGACGACCGCGCGGAGATCGCGTCCGCCAGGGAGCCCGAGGGCCAGACGGGGGAGCCGTCCGGAGAAGAGGCGTAATGCGGCTCGACGTCGTCACGATCTTCCCCGAGTACCTGGAACCGCTGAACGTCTCCCTGGTCGGCAAGGCACGCGCGCGCGGGCAGCTGAACCTCCAGGTGCACGATCTGCGCTCGTGGACGTACGACCGCCACAACACGGTCGACGACACGCCGTACGGCGGCGGCCCCGGCATGGTCATGAAGACCGAACCCTGGGGTGACGCCCTCGACGACATCCTGGCCGCCGGATACGAGACGGGTGCCTCGGCCCCCGCTCTGATCGTCCCCACACCCAGCGGCCGTCCCTTCACCCAGGAACTCGCCGTGGAGCTCTCCGAGCGCCCGTGGCTGGTCTTCACGCCCGCCCGCTACGAGGGCATCGACCGCCGTGTCATCGACGAGTACGCGACCCGGATACCGGTGTACGAGGTGTCCATCGGCGACTACGTCCTGGCCGGCGGCGAGGCTGCGGTCCTGGTCATCACCGAAGCGGTGGCCCGGCTCCTGCCGGGAGTCCTCGGCAACGCCGAGTCGCACCGGGACGACTCCTTCGCGCCCGGCGCGATGGCGAACCTCCTGGAGGGTCCCGTCTACACCAAGCCGCCCGCCTGGCGCGGCCGGGGCATCCCCGAGGTGCTGCTCAGCGGTCATCACGGCAGGATCGCCCGCTGGCGCCGGGACGAGGCACTGAAGCGCACGACGGCCAACCGGCCCGACCTGATCGAACGCTGCGATCCGGCGGCCTTCGACAAGAAAGACCGCGAGATGCTTTCCATCCTGGGCTGGGCACCCGATCCCGACGGCGCACCGCACGGCCGATTTTGGCGCAGGCCGCAGCACGTGGAAGAATAGGCGGCTGCTGTCCGCGTCCGGCATGCGCCCCTGCCACAGGGGGACACGACGTTCCGCCCCGACCCGGACGGCGATCCTTACCGAGAACCTACGTACCGCCGATGACCTGTGGCATCGGTGAAGAAAGCAGACGAAATGTCTCACCTGCTCGACTCCGTCGACTCCGCTTCGCTGCGCAGCGACGTCCCGGCCTTCCGTCCGGGTGACACGGTCAACGTCCACGTCCGCGTCATCGAGGGCAACCGCTCCCGTGTGCAGCAGTTCAAGGGCGTGGTGATCCGCCGGCAGGGCTCCGGCGTGCGCGAGACCTTCACGGTCCGCAAGGTCTCCTTCTCCGTCGGCGTCGAGCGCACCTTCCCGGTGCACACCCCGATCGTGGAGAAGATCGAGCTCGTCACCCGCGGTGACGTGCGCCGCGCCAAGCTGTACTACCTGCGCGACCTGCGCGGCAAGGCGGCGAAGATCAAGGAGAAGCGCGTGAACTGAGCGCTTCGGCGAGCGAACCGCAGGAGCGCCCCGGCGTCGGGCACGAACGCAGACAGGCCCGCAGGGCTGAGCCCGTTCGGCCTCCCGGCACCGGCTTCAGCGCCCCTGAGGTGAGTGAGCCACCACATGGGGGTCCACAGCGAGGCCGGATAGCATCTGGCCCCGATGGACACCCGAGCACAGCACACGGAGCGCGACCGCTCCTCCAGCCCCGCCGGTTCCGAGGCGAACTCGGACACAGCGGGCCGGGAGGGACGGTCGCGCTTCGCGTTGCCGTCGCAGGTGATCGACCGGGTGCCCGGCGGGCGGGTCACCCTGACCGTGCTGATCTGCCTGCTGTTCCTCCTCGCGCTCAGCGCGTTCGTGACCCAGCCGTTCGACATCCCCAGCAGTTCGATGGAGCGCGGATTGAGGGTTGGGGACCGCGTGCTCGTAAATAAGTTGGCGTACCGTTTCGGATCGAAGCCGCAGCGGGGTGACGTCGTCGTCTTCGACGGCACCGGGTATTTCGGGAGCGCCGACTACGTCAAGCGGGTAGTAGGTGTGGGGGGAGACCACGTGGTCTGCTGCGACAAGGAGGGGGGACTCGAGGTGAACGGCCGGTCGGTCGACGAGTCGTCGTTTCTGTACCCCGGCAACAGCCCGTCCGACGTCCCCTTCGACGTCGTGGTGCCGGACGGCACACTCTTCGTGCTGGGTGACCACCGCAGCGACTCCAGTGACTCCCGCGACCACCTGGGCTCGCCCGGCGGCGGAATGGTCCCCGTCGGCGCCGTGATAGGCAGGGCCGACTGGATCGTGTGGCCCTCCGCGCACTTCAGGCACATCACCCGTCCCGGCGCCTACGCGCGTGTACCGGCCGCGGCGGACGGTGCCCATGGGTAACCGCGGCAAGCCGCGCGGCGTGCCGGCCGACACCGGCTTGCAGAACCTCCTGCCCACCGGTTCACGGCGCGCCTCGGCAGGCACCCCCACCGGGCGCAGTCGGGCCGAGCGGCGCAGGCTCCAGCGCAAGGTCAAGCGCAAGAGGAGGCGCTCCGCCGTCAAGGAGATACCTCTCCTGGCCGGTGTCGCCGTCCTCATAGCCCTCGTTCTGAAGACCTTCCTCGTGCAGGCGTTCGTGATCCCGTCCGGATCCATGGAGAACACGATCCAGATCGGCGACCGCGTCCTCGTCGACAAACTGACTCCGTGGTTCGGCTCCAAGCCGCAACGCGGCGACGTGGTGGTCTTCCGTGACCCCGGCGACTGGCTCGCGGGCGAGCAGACGGCCAAGAAGAACGACCCGGTGGGCGTCAAGCAGTTCAAGGAGGGGCTCACCTGGATAGGTCTGCTGCCCTCCGACAACGACAAAGATCTGATCAAGCGGGTTGTCGCCGTCGGCGGGGACACGGTCAAGTGCTGTGACGCCCTGGGGCATGTCACCGTCAACGGCGTGCCGCTGAATGAGCCGTACATTCACCCGGGGAACAAACCTTCCGACTTCTCGTTCTCGGTGACCGTTCCCCCGGGCAGGCTGTGGGTCATGGGCGATCACCGCGCCAACTCGGCCGACTCGCGTTACCACCGCACCGAGGCGTTCAGCGGTACTGTTTCGGAGAAGTCCGTCGTCGGCCGCGCCATGGTCATCGCCTGGCCCATCGGGCACTGGACACGCCTGAAAGAGCCGGACACTTACGCGTCGGTGCCGGGCGGGTCGAACACCGCGCTCGGTCTGTCGCATAGGGTGGCCTCCGCGGATCGATACGGATTGATCCCCCTCCCGAGCCCTGCGGAACTCCCGCTCGTTATGGGAGTGGTGGGCCTGCGTCGACTGGGGCGCCGGCGGCGATACGGACTGAGGAGTGGATGTGGGGGATTTGGCGGTCGGCGCACGGTCCGGGCACGAGGGCCCCGAAGAGCGGCCGGAGCGACCCGACGAGACGGCCCCCCCGGCGGCGGAGAACCGCATCGGCTCCGGGAGTGAGTCCCATGACGGTGGCGGTACAGGGGAGAGCGACGGGCTGCCTCCTCAGCAGCCGAAGAAGCCGCGCTCCTTCTGGAAGGAGCTGCCGCTGCTCATCGGTATCGCGCTGGTGCTCGCGCTGCTGATCAAGACGTTCCTGGTGCAGGCGTTCTCCATCCCCTCCGACTCGATGCAGAACACGCTCCAGCAGGGCGACCGCGTCCTCGTGGACAAGCTGACCCCCTGGTTCGGCTCCCAGCCCTCCCGCGGCGAGGTCGTCGTCTTCCACGACCCGGACAACTGGCTGGCGGGCGAGCCCACCACCAACCCGAACGCCCTGCAGACGGCCCTGAGCTGGATCGGCCTGATGCCGTCGGCGGAGGAGAAGGACCTCATCAAGCGGGTCATCGGCGTCGCCGGCGACACCATCGAGTGCAAGGGCACCGGCCCGCTGCTGGTCAACGGCAAGGCGCTGAACGAGCCGTATGTGTACCCCGGCAACACCCCGTGCAGCGTCGACGACCAGGGCGGCCAGTTCAAGGTCATGGTTCCGCCGGGCAAAATCTGGGTCATGGGTGACCACCGGCAGAACTCGCTGGACTCCCGCTACCACCAGCAGGACCAGTACCAGGGCTTCGTGCCGGTCGGGAACGTCGTGGGCCGGGCCATCGTGGTCGCCTGGCCGCCCACCCGCTGGAACACGCTGCCGATCCCGGACACCTTCGACCAGGGCCTGAGCGTGGCGGCCCCGGGGGCGCTCGGGCTGACGGGCGCGGTGCCGCTGGTGCTCTGGCGCAGGCGCCGGATCACCGCGAGCCTTACCGCCGGAAACCCCAGGGTTTCTGGCAGCGGTACCGCCCGATAGGGTGCCGTCCCAGATCGCCGATCTTCCGTGGCCCGGAGCGGGCCACGGGATCGAATCTCCGACTTGGGGAGCACTGGGATGAGCGGGACTGGTCGTACGGAAGAAGGCCGCAGACGGCTCGGCAACACACTGTCGGGACTGGCCGTGGCCCTCGGCTGTGTGCTCTTCCTCGGCGGATTCGTCTGGGGTGCGATCGTCTACAAGCCCTACACGGTGCCGACCAACTCCATGACGCCCACCATCGCCGCCGGTGACCGGGTGCTCGCCCAGCGCGTCGACGGGGCCGACGTCAAGCGCGGCGACGTCGTCGTCTTCAAGCAGAAGAGCTGGGGCGACATGCCGTTGGTCAAGCGGGTCGTGGCGATCGGCGGCGACACGGTCGCCTGCTGCACCGACGGCAAGCTGACCGTCAACGGCAAGGAGATCCAGGAGCCGTACCTCCCCAAGGGCTCCGCCGCCGAGTACAAGACCATCCCGTCCATCACGGTCCCCAAGGACCGGCTGTTCCTCCTCGGTGACGAGCGCAGCGGGTCCCTGGACTCCACGGCGCACCTCACGGAGGCCTTCAACGGCACGGTGGCGCGCAGCGGCGTGGACACCCGTGTGGACGCCGTGGCGTGGCCGATGAACGGCATGCTGATGCGCCCGACCGGCTTCCAGGCACTGGGCCCGATCTCGTCGCCCGGACCGCTGCGGCTGATCGTCGGAGCGATCGTGGCGGGCGCGGTGCTGGTGATGGTGGGTGCCGCCTACGGCCCGATCGCGAAGCTCGCGAGCCGTGGGCGCAGCACCCCCCGGAGGGAGCTGGCCGGTGTCCGCTGAGCCGGCCGCGGGCGGGCTGCGCAAGGTGGCCCGAGTGGTGCTGCTCGATCCCCGGGACCACATTCTGCTGCTGCACGGGCACGAGCCGGACGACCCGGCCGACGACTGGTGGTTCACGCCCGGCGGCGGCCTGGAGGGCGACGAGACGCGCGAGCAGGCCGCCCTGCGTGAGCTGGCCGAGGAGACCGGCATCACGGATGTCGAGCTGGGCCCGGTGCTGTGGCAGCGGACGTGCTCGTTCCCATTCGCCGGCCGCCGCTGGGACCAGGACGAGTGGTACTACCTCGCCCGTACGACCCGGACGGCCCTGGTCACGGCCGCGACGGGCCTGACGGAGCTGGAAAAGCGCAGTGTGGCCGGTGCACGGTGGTGGTCGTGCGGGGAACTGGCCGAGGCGCATGAGACGGTGTATCCGAAGAGACTCGCCGAGCTGCTACGCACGCTGCTCGACGAGGGTCCCCCGGCCAGGCCCGAGATCCTCGACACAGAAATCGTCTAGAGGCGCACGGGACTGGCGCACAATGGTGGGATCGCACGGTTGAAGGGGAACATGCCATGAGCGCCGAGGACCTCGAGAAGTACGAGACCGAGATGGAGCTGAAGCTCTACCGGGAGTACCGCGACGTCGTCGGTCTGTTCAAATACGTGATCGAGACCGAGCGGCGCTTCTACCTCACCAATGACTACGAGATGCAGGTGCACTCCGTACAGGGCGAGGTGTTCTTCGAGGTGTCCATGGCGGACGCCTGGGTCTGGGACATGTACCGGCCTGCTCGCTTCGTAAAGCAGGTACGGGTCCTCACGTTCAAGGACGTGAACATCGAAGAGCTGAACAAGAGCGATCTGGAGCTCCCGGGCGGCTGAAGGCAGCGGCCGCCGTCGGCGTAAGGGGGGCCGTTTGTCGCCGTGAGGGTGGGGATCTTGTTCTCGGCCGTCACGGTGGCGGTGGAAGCTGCCCTCGCGAGGGTGACCGAGATGTCGAACCCGCGAGGGTGACGGAGTTTTCCACAACCTGTGACTTGTCCACCAAGATTCGCTTCGTGGCGGCGGATGCGTGACGGTTGGCGCCGGAGGTGGTGCCGACATGAATACGCATCAGTCACGCAGTGCACTCGGCAGGTACGGCGAGGAGCTCGCCGCCCGGCGGCTGACGGCGGCCGCGATGACGGTCCTGGAGCCCAACTGGCGCAGCGGCAGGAGCGGCGAGATCGACATCGTGGCCAGGGACGGCGACGTCCTGGTCGTGTGCGAGGTCAAGACGCGCAGGGGCGGCCGCTTCGAACACCCGATGGCCGCCGTCACACCGGTGAAGGCCCAGCGGCTGCGTGACCTCGCCGAGCGCTGGATCCAGACGCACGGAGGGGCACCGCCTGGCGGGGTGCGGATCGACGTGGTCCGCGTCGTCCTGCCCGAGCGCGGCGCCCCCGTGGTCGAGCACGTGCGAGGGGGTGACGTGATGGGCTTCGCACGTGCGTGCTCCGTGGCCCTGGTCGGCGTGGAGGGCGTGGTGGTCGAGGTCCAGGCCGACCTGGAACCCGGCGTGGCCGCGTTCACCCTGGTCGGTCTGCCCGACAAGAGCCTGACGGAGAGCCGGGACCGGGTGCGGGCCGCGGTGCAGAACTCCGGAGGCGAGTGGCCGCAGAAAAAGCTCACGGTCCGGCTCAGCCCGCCTCCATACCGAAGGCGGGCAGCGGTTTCGACCTCGCCGTCGCCTGCGCGGTGCTCGGCGCCGCGGAGCGGATCGACCCCCGGGTGCTCGCCGACATCGTGACGATCGGCGAGCTCGGCCTGGACGGGCGGGTCCGCCCGGTCCGGGGGATCCTGCCGGCGGTGCTGGCCGCCGCGGACGCGGGTTACGAGCAGGTGGTCGTACCGGAGTGCGCCGCTGCCGAGGCCTCTCTCGTGCCCGAGTGTCCGTGCTGGGTGTGCGTAGTCTGCGCCAGCTGATCGCCGTCCTCGCGGACGAGCCCGTGCCCGAGGAGGAGCCGGACGAGCTGGGCCGCCCCGATCCGCTCCTCGCCGGACTGCGCGCGCCGGGAGCCGAGGCGGTCACCAGGATCCACGGCGCGGGTGCCCCGCAACACGACCAGGGCCACGACCTCGCCGACGTGGTGGGCCAGATCTCGGCCCGTACGGCGGTGGAAGTGGCCGCGGCCGGAGGGCAGCACCTGTTCCTGGAAGGGCCGCCGGGCGTCGGGGCGTAGCGAGGTAGGCAGGGCGGGGTCAGACCACGTAGCTACCCGCTCCCAGGACGGTGCGGAGCCGGCCCTCCTCGCGGAGCGCCACGACAGCCTTCTGGGTTGTCGACTGGGTGACCTCGTACTCGGCGGCCAGGGCGACCGTGCCGGGGAAGCGTTCGCCGGCCTTCCACTCGCCAGCGTCCAGGCGTCTGCGGAGGTCAGCGGCAATCTGCGGCCACACGGGCACGGAGCGGTCAAGATCCATGGTGTTCAGCTTGCGCGCTGTCGTGTCACTGTGCTACCGCGGTTCTGGACTACCGCGGTACCGATTAAGCGCGTAAGGTCGTGGACGAAAGCGGCCCGGCGGAGCGGCGAACTCCCCGGGCCTGGCCGATCGCTAAAAAGGAGCGAACGACATGGAAGACCTTAACGTCTGCGGCGCCGAAGCACTGGTCCCCGCGGACCACAGCAGGGACACTCTCGGGGAATTGGCTGCCGATTGCTATCTGGCCCGAGGCACGCGGGCCCGCACAACAACGGGATGGCCACTTGGGCAGCGGAGGTCCGCGAGGACGCCCAGGACCGTCCCCAGGGCCCCGCCGGCCTGCGACGCCTGCCGTGGACTGACGGCGACAAGACGGCGTACGTGACGCCTGGCGACGGCATCGTTAACGCCATAGCGGACGCCATGGAGTCGGGCATCCTCGTCACAGCACGGGAAGACGTCGCCAGGGCCCGTTCCCTGGCTGCCGACATGGCTGCCTCTCGCGCTGAACTGCGCATGGCGATTCAGTACCTGGCTCGCGGCGTGGAGGACGTGGCCTTGGTCGCGGACCTGCGAGGCGAACGCCTGGGGATGGAGGCAGCGGAGGACGCTCCGGCCGATGAACCGCTGTACGAGGAGCGGGCCCGCATCGTCGGCCAGGCCCTCCAGGGCGGTCGCGATGAGCGCTGACATAGACGTAGAGCGCAGCTTCCAACTGGCAGAGATACGGGAGGCACAGCGTCGGTCCCAGGAGCTATGGGCCAGGCTCCACGGCGGGGACGACTCGCCGGTCCTGAGGGCCCGTATAGAGGGCCTCGAACGCCTTCTGCTGGCTCTCGGCGGAGTGCCTGACGTACTCGCCGGCCACAGCGGCTGACGCGCCACCGTAAACGACAGAAGCCCCGCCTGTCCCTTCGCCGGGACGGACGGGGATTCTATCGTGTCCGGCCGTGCGGACAGGAGGGCGGACAGCCTGGCCAGGCCGGCGGCCATGCTCGGAGTCTGACCGGACAGCGGGCAGAGACGCGGCCAGAGCGGCGGCCAGGAAGTTGGGCCAGGCGGTCATCGTGCCCCGCTGTCCAGGTGCGGTGAGCTGCGCTGGCCGAGAGTGAGGCCGCCAGCCTGGACGACGACGACGCCGAGAACTGAACACGAAAATCCCCGCGCGAAAGGACGCCCACCGTGAACCTGACCGAAGCCGTCGCCCGCGTTGTCGCCGACCAGCGCCGCTCGTACCCCGACCTGACCGTGGCCGAGGCGGTCGCCGACGTCCGCAACAACCTGGTGCTGACCCGCGAGGCGTGGGTGCCGGGAGCGACCGTGCTGAACGGCGACTTCGCCGACCCTACTTACGACGCGTTCCGGCTGGTGCTGGCCGCCAGCGACGACGAGCTGGCCGAAGCCGGGAACTGAACATGACGAGGCCCGCTCCCTTGGGGGCAGTGCCCGACCGGGCCTTTTTGCTGAAAGCAGGACTCCAGCAGTGATTACCAGCGAAACACCCGAGCCGCGCCGCAGCAAGCGTGGCCACCTCCGCGCCCCCGACGACTTCAGCGACCTTGCCGGCTCGGAAATCCGCGAGGACGGGTCAGACATGGAGGACCCGCGTTGAGGGCGGCAGTGCTCAACCCGGAGGAGACGCTCCGGGCGGCAGTGATGGAGCGGGTCTCGACTGCCGAGCAGCTCCAGGGCTACGGCCTGGAGGTCCAGGACGAGGCGTGCCGGGTGTACGTCAACGGCAAGGGCTGGCAGCTGCACGATGTCTATAAGGATGAGGGCGAGTCAGGGTCGTTGACCAGCCGACCGGGCCTTGATCGCCTGATGGCCGACGCGCGGGCCGGTCTGGTTGACGTGGTCGTCGTGCACAAGTGGGACCGGGTCGGCCGCACCGGTCGCGCCTTCTGGCGCTGGATCTGGGAACTCGAAGACCTGGGCGTCGAGATCGTCAGTGTGTCGCAGCAGATCGACACGACGACCACCCAGGGCAAGCTGATGCTTCAGCAGTACGCCGCCTTCGCAGAGTTCGAGTACAACCTGATCCGCGAGAGGACCCAGGCGGGGTTGCAGGCCAAGGCCGCACGGGGAGGGTGGCCAGGTGGCGAGCCGTCGTACGGGTACCGGATCGAGGGCAAAGGAAAGAAGGGGTCGTACCTCGTCCTGGACGAGCGCGAGGTCAGCATCCTGCGGCGCCTGTGGAAGATGGCCGTTGAAGAGGGCCTGAACACTCGGGAGATGGCTGCGCGTCTGAGCGCCGAGCAGCTGTTCACGCGGTCGGGCAAGCCCTGGTCCCACTCCGACGTGCGCGGCAAGCTCGTGTCCGACTCGACGCTCAAGGCCATCACGACCTTCCGCAACCCTGACCGTGCGCACGCCGGTCACGGCGCAGAGATAAAGAAGGACGGCACAGCCAAGCACGGTGCAACCGTGATCATCCGTCTTACTCCGATCTTTACGCCCGAGGAGGCCGCGAGCCTGGGGCGGGCGCTGGGTCGGCTCGGCCCTGGCAAGCCTAAGTCGAAGCCGCACGGCTACCCGCTGTCGAGGCGGCTGGTCAACGAGCACACCGGCTGCGGCCAGCATCACGTCGGGATGAAGCGGACCGGCCGTCAGGGTCGGTGGTACCGCTGTACCGGCAAGGCGCAGAAGTACCCGGGCGACCCGATGTGCTCGTGCGAGATGGTCGACGCCGAAGCGGTCGAGCGCGCGGTGTGGGCCGAGGTGGTACAGCTGCTGGAGGACCCACAGCGGCTGGAGGCGATGGCGGCTGAGTGGGTCGGGATGGCGCAGGGGGACGAGGCCAGCCACACCGACCGCATCGCCGACCTTGACCGACAGACCAGTGAGCGTGAGACCGCCCTGACCAGGCCTGTCACCGAGTACGCCAAGCTGAACCTTCCGGCGGTCGCCCTCGAAGCGGCCACCCGCGCGCTGACCGAGGAAGTCGACCAGCTGCGGACGATGCGTAACGAGGCCGCCGCGTGGCTGGAGGAGACCGAGGCCGCCGAGCAGCGCGCGAACGACCTCGCCGCCTGGGCCGCCGTTGCCCGTGAGCGGCTGGCCGACATGACCCCTACCGAGCAGGCTGAGGTGCTGGCGCTGCTGGACGTGAAGGTGACGATCACGGGGCCGGTCCCGAAGCCGAGGCTCGGGCTGGCCTGCTCGCTGGCGGAGTGGTTCAAGGAGAACGGTCGGCTGGTGCCGGACGAGCTGAGTGACGAGGCGTGGGCGCTGGCCGAGCCGATCGTGAAGGCGTGGGAGCCTCGGAACCACAAGTGCCGCCCTGGCCACGTGATGCTCGACGCACGGGCGTTCTGTGGGAGGAGCTGCCCGAGCGCTTCGGCCCCTGGAAGGGCATCCACAGCCGGTACAAGACGTGGCGCAACTGCGGGGTGTGGGACGAGATCATGGCCGCCCTGCCCGACGCTGGCCAGCAGGTCTGGACGCCACCTCTGGTCCTGTCACTCAGGGTTGAGGGCCGGGTTGACCCCCGCATGATGGCCCAGGAAGAAGTGGTACCCCTAGAAATGGGCGTGCCCGGACCGGTCACCAGCGCACTCTCGGCCGGTGTCCATGAACTTCTGCGCGGGGACGCCGTGCTCGTCTCCGACGCCGCCGACGTGGTCGAACTGGTCGGCGACATGGGTGAACTGACCTGCTGGAACCTGCCGCCCGGCGGGTTCTGGCGGCGCTACCCGCACACAGCGCGACATCGGCGTCCGAAATTGCGCGCGACGCACAAACGACCGAGGACGACGCGGTCGCGAGACTGTATGAACTCCGATCACTTGGTTTCGTCGAACGACACGACGATGGCTGGAAGTTGACACGCCAGGCCGTTGAAACCCCCCGACAAGATCGCGGCCGGTGCTGACTGAGTGTGTTCGGCCGTCCGGGCGACCCCCGACAGCCTTGGCAGTTCCCGTAGTTGACCCTTTCCAGCGATCACACAGGGCGACCCGCCCGGTCGCGGAAGGCGCCCCTCCGCGCCCGTTCGCTCACGGGTGATCCCTCATCCTTCGCACACTGCGACGCCACAGTCACGCTACGCTCACGAGGATCCCGACTCAGACAGGCATCTCGACATCAGACCGACAGCTCACCCAGGCAACCCCAGTTCACTGCAGAACGGCACAAGGCGACGAATGCCCCAGCACACCTCCGGGTCCGACCGGGCGGCGCTTCCCCCAGCCGCCCGTGACGGCGGCAGCGTGCGCCCGCCCGCTCCCTCGACGCTCGACGAGTTGTGGCGGTCGTACAAGGAGACGGGGGACGAGCGGCTGCGGGAGCAGCTGATCCTGCACTACTCGCCGCTGGTCAAGTACGTGGCGGGCCGGGTGAGCGTGGGGCTGCCGGCCAATGTGGAACAGGCTGACTTCGTCTCCTCCGGGGTCTTCGGGCTGATCGACGCGATCGAGAAGTTCGATATCGACAGGGAGATCAAATTCGAGACGTACGCGATCACGCGGATTCGTGGCGCGATGATCGACGAGCTGCGGGCGCTGGACTGGATCCCGCGGTCGGTGCGGCAGAAGGCGCGCAGTGTGGAGCGGGCGTACGCGACGCTGGAGGCCCGGTTGCGGCGGACGCCGTCCGAGGTCGAGGTGGCCGAGGAGATGGGGATCGGTGTGGAGGAGCTCCATGCCATCTTCAGCCAGTTGTCGCTGGCGAACGTGGTGGCCCTGGAGGAGTTGCTGCACGTCGGGGCTGAGGGTGGCGAGCGGCTGAGCCTGATGGACACCCTCGAGGACACCGCCGCCGACAACCCGGTGGAGGTGGCCGAGGACCGGGAGCTGCGGCGGTTCCTGGCGCGGGCGATCAACACCCTGCCCGACCGGGAGAAGACCGTGGTCACGCTCTACTACTACGAAGGGCTCACCCTCGCCGAGATCGGCAACGTACTCGGGGTGACGGAGAGCCGGGTGAGCCAGATCCACACGAAATCGGTGCTGCAGCTGCGGGCCAAGCTGGCGAGCTTCGGGCGCTGAGACCGCACCCCTCGGCGCGGCGTCCTCCGCGTAGACAGCCCGCCCGCGACCTGCGGAATCAGTCCGCGACGGGCCCTGGCGGGCGGAGTCCGGGAGCGGGGTGCCTGGCGGGTGTGCTCCCGTCGGCGGTGGTCCGTCCGTACAGTGGTTGACGTGCCAAGGATTCGAGCGGCCTCCGTGGCCGAGCACCGGTCGATGCAGCGAGCCGCCCTGCTGGACGCGGCACGGTCCCTGCTGTCCGAGGGGGGTACGGAGGCGCTGACCTTCCCGGCGCTCGCCGAGCGGACGGGCCTGGCGCGGTCCTCGGTCTACGAGTACTTCCGTTCCCGTGCGGCCGTCGTCGAGGAGCTGTGTGCGGTCGACTTCCCCGTCTGGGCGGCCGAGGTCGAGGCGGCGATGGCTGCGGCGGACGGGCCCGAAGCGAAGATCGAGGCGTATGTGCGGCGGCAGCTGGCGCTCGTGGGGGACCGGCGGCATCGCGCAGTGGTGGCCATCTCCGCGAGCGAACTGGACGCCGGGGCGCGCGACAAGATCCGGGCGGCGCACGGAGGGCTTGTCACGATGATCGGCGACGCACTCGGTGAGATGGGACACCGTGAACCCCGGCTGGTGGCGATGCTGCTCCAGGGCGTGGTCGACGCGGCGGTGCGGCGTATCGAGCTGGGTGCCGCCGAGGATCCGGTCGCCATCACGGAAGCGGCGGTCGCGATGGCTCTGCGGGGCGTCCAGGGCTGAGCGCGGCGCCGGGCACGGTATCGGCAGCCAGGAGGGCGTGCTCGCGGCTACGGGACGGCACCCGAACGGGTGTGCCCCCTGCTAAGGCGCCGACTGCCAGGAGGGCGTGCTCCCGGCCACGGGACGGCACCCGAACGGGCGTGCCCCGCCTACGGCGCCGGCACGTCGTCCACCCGTAGCAGTCGGGACGGTCCGGCCCACAGCAGCCATGACGGCAGCAGGGACAGGGGGTTCAGGTATGCCTCCCCTCTGCGCAGGCCCCAGTGTAGGCAGGGTCCCGTGCAGTGGGCGGTCGGCGGTTCCAGCACGCCCAGTACCTCACCCGGCTCCACCTCGTCGCCTTCATGCACCGATGCGCGTACGGGCTCGTAGGTCGTCCGCCGGCGGGTCGCCGGTCCCCGCCAGGTCGACGGAGACGACGCCCCGCCCGGCCACCCGCCCGGCGAAGGCGACCCGGCCGCCCGCCACCGCCCGTACCGGATCTCCCGCGGCCGCCGCCTCGGTGACCCGGGCCGTACGGATTCGCCGGTGGGTCCCAGCCTCGTAGGACCACGGGGTGGTCGCCCACCGGCCAGACCCGGGCGACGGCCGGCACCGGCGCGCCGGGGTCCGGTGCGGGTGCGGTGGCCGGATACCGCGGGCCCGGCTCGTCTGCCCGCGCGGCCGGCGCCCCAGCACACACCGTCATCATCAGCAGTACCGCAGACCAGGTCCGCAGGCATCGTTCCGCTCGCATGCGAATACCGTCCCGCACGCCGCGTGATCATGGCCGAATCTGTGGACAACCGCCCGGTTGGGGACAGTGGCGTCACCCGCCGCTCCGCCGGTCCCTTACACTTCTTGTGGCGATCCGGGTCACCGGGTCGACTTCGCACGCCCCGACACCAGACCCTCATGCGGCCGGTGTCAGCGCTCCTCGGTCCTTTGCGGCACGGCGCATCGCGGGCGTCAGGCGCGAGTGCCATCCCGGCGCCCGCGGTACAACCGAGAAAACTCAAGGAGAACGGCCATGGCCGTCGTCACGATGCGGGAGCTGCTGGAGAGCGGCGTCCACTTCGGTCACCAGACCCGTCGCTGGAACCCGAAGATGAAGCGCTTCATCTTCACGGAGCGCAACGGCATCTACATCATCGACCTGCTCCAGTCGCTGTCGTACATCGACCGCGCCTACGAGTTCGTCAAGGAGACCGTCGCCCACGGCGGCACCGTCATGTTCGTCGGCACGAAGAAGCAGGCGCAGGAGGCCATCGCCGAGCAGGCCACCCGCGTCGGCATGCCGTACGTCAACCAGCGCTGGCTGGGCGGCATGCTCACCAACTTCTCGACCGTCTACAAGCGTCTGCAGCGCCTCAAGGAGCTGGAGCAGATCGACTTCGAGGACGTCGCCTCCTCCGGTCTGACCAAGAAGGAGCTCCTGGTCCTCTCGCGTGAGAAGGCCAAGCTGGAGAAGACCCTCGGCGGTATCCGCGAGATGCAGAAGGTGCCGAGCGCCGTCTGGATCGTGGACACCAAGAAGGAGCACATCGCGGTCGGCGAGGCCCGTAAGCTCAACATCCCGGTCGTCGCCATCCTCGACACCAACTGCGACCCCGACGAGGTCGACTACAAGATCCCGGGCAACGACGACGCGATCCGCTCCGTCACCCTGCTCACCCGTGTGATCGCCGACGCCGTCGCCGAGGGCCTCATCGCCCGCTCCGGTGTCGCCGCTGAGGGCAAGGGCGAGAAGGCCGCGGGCGAGCCGCTCGCCGAGTGGGAGCGCGACCTGCTCGAGGGCGAGAAGAAGGCTGAGACCGAGGAGGCCGCTCCGGCCGCCGAGGCCGCCGAGGCTCCGGCCACCGAGGCGCCCGCCGCCGAGGCCCCGGCCACCGAGGCGCCCGCCGCCGAGGCCCCGGCCACCGAGGCGCCCGCCGCCGAGGCCCCGGCCACCGAGGCTCCGGCCGCCGAGGGCGAGCAGGCCTGACCTCAGGTCCGTTCGGCTGATGTGAGGGTGGGTGGCGCCGACCGCGCCACCCGCCGTTCACCCGCAGCCCTTAGATCTTCGTAGCCCGTAGATCTTTGGCGGCCGCCCGTACGATCCGTGGCGGCCGCCGACTTCGAGACTTCGAACTCCGAGAAGAGATTCACAGATCATGGCGAACTACACCGCCGCCGACGTCAAGAAGCTCCGTGAGCTCACCGGCGCCGGCATGATGGACTGCAAGAAGGCGCTGGACGAGGCCGAGGGCAACGTCGAGAAGGCTGTCGAGGCGCTCCGCATCAAGGGCCAGAAGGGCGTCGCCAAGCGCGAGGGCCGCTCCGCCGAGAACGGCGCCGTGGTCTCCATCATCGCCGACGACAACTCCTCCGGTGTCCTCGTCGAGCTGAAGTGCGAGACGGACTTCGTCGCCAAGGGTGACAAGTTCCAGGCCGTCGCCCAGGGGATCGCCGAGCACGTCGCCAAGACCTCCCCGGCCGACCTCGAGGCCCTGCTCGCCTCCGAGATCGAGCCCGGCAAGACCGTCCAGGCGTTCGTGGACGAGGCCAACGCCAACCTCGGCGAGAAGATCGTCCTGGACCGCTTCGCGCAGTTCGCCGACGGCTTCGTGACCGCGTACATGCACCGCACCATGCCCGACCTGCCGCCGCAGATCGGTGTCCTCGTCGAGCTGGACAAGCCGAACGCCGAGGTCGCCAAGGGCATCGCGCAGCACATCGCCGCCTTCGCGCCGAAGTACCTCTCCAAGGAGGACGTCCCGGCCGAGGTCGTCGAGTCCGAGCGTCGCATCGCCGAGGAGACCACCCGCGCCGAGGGCAAGCCCGAGGCCGCGATCGCCAAGATCGTCGAGGGTCGCCTCAACGGCTTCTTCAAGGACGCCACGCTGCTCGGCCAGCCGTACGCGCTCGACAACAAGAAGTCCGTCCAGAAGGTTCTGGACGAGGCGGGTGTCACCCTGAAGCGCTTCACGCGCATCAAGGTCGGCATCTGAGTCCGTACCGCGATCGACGCGCGACCCCGATAGGGTCGTAAGCAGTCGTCCATGCTGTGCGCATTTGCGGTCCGCGCACCAGCGCGGCGGACGACAGCAGATCTGACGAGGAGGCCATTGCCGCGTATGGGATGCCAAACACCCATCGGCAATGGCCTTCTTCGTATGTGCACCACGAGGAGATCTCCATGACCACCAAGGCCGAGAAGCGCGACGACGGCAAAGTAAGCGGCCGGTTTCTGCTGAAGCTGTCCGGAGAGGCGTTCTCAGGCGGTACCGGACTCGGCGTCGATCCGGACGTGGTGCACGCCATCGCCCGTGAGATCGCGGCCGTGGTGCGCGACGGATCCCAGATCGCCGTCGTCATCGGCGGCGGCAACTTCTTTCGCGGCGCCGAGTTGCAGCAGCGCGGCATGGACCGCGCCCGTTCCGACTACATGGGCATGCTCGGAACGGTCATGAACTGCCTTGCCCTCCAGGACTTCCTGGAGAAGGAGGGCATCGACTCGCGCGTGCAGACCGCCATCACCATGGGCCAGGTCGCCGAGCCGTACATCCCGCTCCGTGCCGTGCGCCACATGGAGAAGGGCCGCGTGGTCATCTTCGGCGCCGGTATGGGCATGCCGTACTTCTCCACCGACACGACCGCCGCCCAGCGCGCCCTGGAGATCGACGCCGAGGCGCTGCTGATGGGCAAGAACGGTGTCGACGGGGTCTACGACTCGGACCCGAAGACCAACCCCGAGGCCGTCAAGTTCGACTCGCTCAGCTATGGCGAGGTCATCACCCGCGACCTCAAGGTCGCCGACATGACCGCGATCACCCTGTGCCGGGACAACAAGCTGCCCATCCTGGTCTTCGAGCTCCGGGCCGAGGGCAATATCGCGCGGGCCGTCAAGGGTGAGAAGATCGGCACACTCGTGGGTGACCAAGGCGGCCGGGACTGACCAGAGGCAGACCCGTCCGGGGTGAGCCCCGTCCGGGCGACGGACCTGACCGGGGGATGGACAATGTCCTACCGGTCCGGAACCGTGCAGGAAGAAGACGCGACGCAGCCGGCGGCCGCCCACGGATGCCGGGCCTACTCAAGACACGCAGGAGCAAGTGGTGATCGAAGAGACCCTCCTCGAGGCCGAGGAGAAGATGGAGAAGGCCGTCGTGGTCGCCAAGGAGGACTTCGCCGCGATCCGCACCGGCCGTGCGCACCCGGCGATGTTCAACAAGATCGTGGCCGACTACTACGGCGCACCGACGCCGATCAACCAGCTGGCCTCGTTCTCGGTGCCGGAGCCGCGCATGGCCGTGGTGACCCCGTTCGACAAGAGCGCGCTGCGCAACATCGAGCAGGCGATCCGCGATTCCGACCTGGGCGTCAACCCGAGCAATGACGGCAACATCATCCGCGTGGTGTTCCCCGAGCTCACCGAGGAGCGCCGCCGCGAGTACATCAAGGTGGCCAAGGGCAAGGGCGAGGACGCCAAGGTCTCGATCCGCTCCGTGCGCCGCAAGGCGAAGGACGCCATCGACAAGCTGATCAAGGACGGCGAGGTCGGCGAGGACGAGGGCCGCCGTGCGGAGAAGGAGCTCGACGACACCACCGCGAAGTACGTCGCGCAGGTGGACGAGCTTCTGAAGCACAAGGAAGCGGAGCTGCTCGAGGTCTGATGAACGACTCTTCCTGGGGGGCGCCGCCACAGACCGGGTACTGGGGGCCCGCCGACCAGGGGCCGGCCCACGGCCCCGGCCCGGCGGGTCCCGCGTACGATGCGCATGACGCCCAGCAGACTCGCCCCATGCCCATCGTGCCCGAGGTACCCGCACTCGGCGGAGACCAGGATGACGATCCGGGGGTCGCTCGGGTGAGCGGCCCCTTGTTCCGCGACGAGACGCCGCAGGCGCCGGCCCGCTGGGCGGTGCCTGAGAATCCGGAGCCCATGCCCGACGCCCCGCAACCGGCGCCCGCACCGCAGAAGAAGAGCGCGGGCCGTGACCTGGGCGCGGCCATAGGGGTCGGCATCGGGCTCGGTGTCGTGATCGTCGCGTCGTTGTTCATCGTCAAGGCCGTATTCGTCGGCGTCGTCGCGGTCGCCGTCGTGGTGGGCCTGTGGGAACTGACCAAGCGGCTGGAGGAGCGCAAGGGCATCAAGGCACCCCTCGTGCCGCTGGCAGTCGGCGGCGCGGCCATGGTCGTCTCGGGGTATGTGCGGGGCGCCGAGGGCGCCTGGGTGGCGGTGGCGCTCACGGCGCTCGCTGTCCTGGTCTGGCGTATGACGGAACCGCCGGACGGCTATCTCAGGGACGTCACGGCAGGTGTCTTCGCCGCCTTCTATGTGCCGTTCCTGGCCACGTTCGTCTCGATGATGCTGACCGCCGAGGACGGTCCGCGGCGGGTGCTGACGTTCCTGGTGCTGACGGTCGTCAGCGACACGGGCGCGTACGCGGTCGGCTGGCGCTTCGGCAGTCACAAGCTCGCTCCGCGCATCAGCCCCGGCAAGACGCGAGAGGGTCTGGTCGGCGCGGTCACCTTCGCAATGGCAGCGGGCGCGCTGTGCATGCAGTTCCTGATCGACAACGGCTCGTGGTGGCAGGGTCTTCTGCTCGGCCTCGCGGTCGCGGCCAGCGCCACCCTCGGCGACCTCGGCGAGTCCATGATCAAGCGCGATCTCGGCATCAAGGACATGGGCACCCTGCTGCCGGGACACGGCGGCATCATGGACCGCCTGGACTCGCTCCTGCCCACGGCGCCGGTGGTGTGGCTGCTGCTCGTGCTGTTCGTCGGGAACGGCTGAGGGATCGTTCCACGCGTCGCCGGTCTTCACTTCTCCGTCGAGGGGCTCGTCGTCCACAGGACACGAGCCCCTCTTCGCATACCGCGGTACCGGCTTCGTCATTCAGGCCACACGTCCGGCCCGCCCCCGCGCCACTCGATCAGGTCCGACGTCGAGGCGTCGACGTCCTCGAGTCCTGCCCGTCGCATGAACTCTTCGACGTCCCGCGGGCCGTGTGCCAGACCGAGCGTCGCCGCGTCCGCCGTCACCTTGCGACCGCCGCGCGGCGACGGCGGATGCACCACCACAGGTCGTTTTCCGGACATGCCCACAGAATCGTCCGCCCCTTCCCGGCATGCGTCCTGGCATCCTGTCACCGCAGCCTCGTCACCGTGAAGCCCGTGGGCCGCACCGTCCCGGCCAGGATCTCCACAACCAGCCCGGGCATCGTGACGATGTAGGTCTCACCGGCGTCCGTGCGGCCGTACGCGCATCCGGGCGGTGTGACGACGCATGCCCCGACCTGCCCGGCCAGGGGAGCCGCGAGCGTCTGCGAGAGCACGGCGCGCCCGTCCGGCAGGCGCACGGCGAGCGCGCGCGGCCGCTGCGCCGGACCCGTGTAGCCGAGCACCTCGGCGTCGAAGGTCTGGGTGTGCTGGATCTTCCTCCACGACGAGGAACGTCCCGCCTGGTATGTCGATGCCGCCTGCTTGGCGACGACGCACTCGACTCCGGCGTCCTGGAGCGAGTCGTACCAGGCCCGTGCCACATCGGGGTCGTCCGAGGCCGGAACCGCCCGGATCCGCGACGGCGACGGCAGGCCTTCGAGGACGTCGAGCATGGCCAGGCGCCGTTCCTCATAGGGGCGGTCCCGCATGTCCGTACCCGGCAGGGCCAGGACGTCCCACACGAGGAAGCGCGCCGGATGCGCCTGCGTCGCCGCCCGCACCTCTGGCGGTGCGGAGGCCGTACGGGACTGAGCCGCCTCGAGGGAGAAGCGCCCGTCGACCGCGACGACGGCCTGGCCGTCGAGGACGACGCCCCGCGGCAGGTCCATCCCTGCCAGGGCGAGGTCCGTCCACGAGGCGGTCACATCCTGCCCGGACCGTGACTGGAGGCGCATCGCGTCCGCCGTGCGCCACATGACCGTCCGGTGGCCGTCCGGCTTGATCTCGTACCACCAGCCCGGCCCGGTCGGCAGCGTCGGCACCGGCCGGGCGAGCGCCACCTGTACCGGAAACTCCACGCGATCATCCTCCGACTGCGGCGGAAGGGCCGCCCGCACACCACGAGCAATCGTTCATGCGTTCGATTCTAGGCCTGCGCAGGCACGCGCACCACGGGCCCCGGCGGCCGAGACCGCGTGCCCTGTCGCACGACGTGGTCGCCGAGGCGCCGGAGCAGGCACTCAGGGTCCGTGGAAGGCACAACCGTTCCTAGTCAGTGAGCAGGAGTGAGTCTTGTACCCAGTCCTGGTCAACTGGCGCATCCCGAACGGTGGTGGATGCACTGGTCTCCCGCGTTCGCGCCGCGTCCGGCGACACGGATCGTGTCCGTGGTCCAAGGATGCGGGGGCGGGTTCCCTCACGCCCTGGGGTGCCGTGTCCGGCCTGGGCGGTCCGATGCCCCACACGATCGCTCTGGTCGTGTGGGGGCGGTGCCGTCCGTCGCCGGATGCGGTGCCCCAGGGCGCGCCTGCCGATCGCGATGCTCGCGGCATCGTGACGGCTGGTTTTCCTGGTCGTGTGGGTGAGGGGCCCCAGCCAGTGCTGGGCGCCCCACCTGCTGGTGTAGGCCGGGTCCACGGCGATGATGGTGATGCCGAGTTCGGCCGCCATGCTGACGAGCCGGGCCCGCAGCTTGGACACGGGCATGCCGGAGATCAACCGCCGAAACCGCCTCTGGCGGCCGTGCTTCTCCCGGGTCTTGTCCGCGCTGAAGTCGAGGTCTTCGATCGCGATCGACACCCCGTGGCGTTTCGCCCAGTGCAGGAGCCGGATCAGCGCATGCCGTACCTGGGCGTCACGCCGGTCCGCGGTGCCGGACAGGTCGTAGACGAACCGGCGGGGCCCGCCGCACGGGTTGCCGTGCTCGTCCAGCCGCCAGGCGGCGAGGTGGTCGGCGTTCGTGTCGACACCGATCACACCGCCCGTGCGGGCCTGGGACAGGGGGACGGTGGTGACCGGCGGGATCGTCCACGAGGCGGTCAGGTACCAGCGCAAGCGGCTCATGTCGTAGTGGATGCGGTAGGCCACGGCCCGGTTCGTGGTGATGCGGTCGGCCCACTCGTCGCTGCGGTGGTGGAAGACCGCGGTTGCGGCGAGGACGTACCGGCCGTGCCGGGCGTTCGCCAGGTGCGCAAGCGGGACGGGGAGCTTGAGGGAGACTTCGCCGTCCGGGGTGACGCGGATCGTCTCGTTCCCGAACCGCTTGCCCGATTCGCCGTCCGCCTGCAGGAACCAGCGCGATGCTTCCCAGCGCCGTCGCCATGCGTGCTCGGTGAGCTGCGCCGCCTCGAGGTGGTGTCGGGTGGTGAGCAGGCGTTTGCCGCCCCGCACGACCCGCACCCGCCCCACCTCGTGATCGGCCCGCTCCCGCTCCAGCCGGTCCTTGAGCAGATGCAGTCGCCGGGACTTGTGGAACCACTCCTGCCGGGTGCGGTATCCGCCCGGAGCCCGCTTCGAGCCCTTCTCGCCCACCGGCAGCGACAGGCGGTGGGTGATCGTCTTGATGCCGGCCTCAAGGCCGTGGATGTGCGCGAGTTGGGCGCGCCGGGACAGCGCCCACTGATCGTGGGTGGCCTTCGTGATCGAACCGGCCCAGCGCGAGGACGACGTGTCGGTCAGGGCCCGCTTGCGCCTGGCCCACGTATCCGCGGAGTGCTCCAGGCCCTCGGCGCACCGGCGTTTGAGATCCTTCGAGGCCAGCGAGCCCAGATGCGCGCCGACCAGACGTAACACCTGCTCGTCGTCCGGCGTGAGGGCCTTGATGCGGGTGCGGATCGCCACGCCGGACGGGCCGACGGCCACGAAGGGGGCAGCGATCGTGCGCAGCGACTCACCACGCATCGATGCCCTCCCTCCCCAACGCTTGATCAGCAACAGGAAGAACGGTATCGGCCGGCACTGACAGTGCCCGCCATGCGTCGTGCGCGCTGCAACACCACGAGCAAGTACATGCTCGTGCACACTCACACACACTCCTGCACATCCGAAACCGAACAGCTCCCAACCCCTCGTGTCCGATGTGGCCGATCGATGTGGTCGACCACCTCCGTGAGCAGGAAGGCGGCTGGTGTGACCGGGGCATCAGTCGCTCTCGACGGGGAACACGGAAAAGGGTGGACGAGGCGTTTCTCCGGTGAGGGGAGGCGGCCATGACTACTGCAGGCGGTTCTCAGGAGACGGTTGCCAAGGCCCTTGAGGCCCTCGGCACGGGTGCCTACCTGACGGACGCGCGCGGCTGCATCGTCGGCGTCAACAGGCGCGGCGAGCAACTCCTGGCACGTCCCGCCTCCGGTCTGCTCGGCCATGACGCACACGACCTGCTGCACCGCACCAGCGGCGGGGAATCCGTGCCGAGGGCCCAGTGCAGGATCTGGGAGTGCATCCTCGCCGGACGTACGGCGCAGGGCGCCGACGAGTGGCTCGAGCGCGGTGACGGCACGCTGCTGCCGGTGTCGTGGCTGGCCACCCCCTGCGACATCGGCGTCCGGCCGTCGATCACCCTCGTCCTCTTCCACTCGGCAGGCCGGGCCGATGTGCCCGCCCAGCGGCCACCGGCCAGCGGGCGGCTCTCCGATCTGCAACGGCTGACGTTGCTCGCCGAGACGCCCGCATGACGGTGAACGACGCGGGCCAGTGCGAGCTGTCCTGGACCAACGCGGGGCATCCACCGCCGCTGCTGGTCACCCACGAGGGCCTGGCCCACTACCTGACCGACGGCCACGGGATCCTGCTGGGCATCGCGCCCGACCAGGTCCGTCCCGATGCCACGGTGCAACTGCCGCCGGGGGCGACCCTTCTTTTCTACACCGACGGCCTGATCGAGTCCCCGGGGCAGATTCTGGACGAGGGCCTGAACCGCCTGCGCAGACATGCGGCGTCCTTGGCCCACCGTCCGCTGGAGTCCTTCGCGGACCAGGTGCTGGCACGGTCGCGCCCGCCGGACAACGAGGACGACGTGGCCCTGCTGGCGGTGCGGGTGCCCAGCTCGTGCCGTTGAGTCCGCGTCGCCGGCCGTCTGCCGCGGAGACAGGGCTTCGACCTGCAAAGACGCCACGTCGGTCCATTGTGGGCCGGGGCCGTCCGAGGAAGACCCGCGTCGGCCGGGAGAAGCACCCGATCCACGGCCTTCCTCACGGGTGGCCGGACTCGGTCAGCCGCCCAGCAGTGTGCTCAGGAACGCGATGATGACGCAGAGCGCCGCACCCAGAAGCAGGGTGATCCCTGCCTGATCGAGTCGGAGCCCTACGCGGCCGACGCGCAGTCCGGGTCGGCCAGTGGAGTTCGCCCGGGAGGCGAATCCGGCCCCCGCAAAGACGAACAGGGCCATGCCAAACAGCGTCAACGCCGCGTACCTCTCGGTGCGGGCCGGGCTGATCCGCCTGTAGGAGTGCGCGTCGACCCGGTCCAGGCGGGTGATCTGCCCTGAGGCCAAGGACGGGTTCACGGTGAAGCGTGCCGCTGGGTCCGTGGAGTGGCCGTCGTTCGACCGGAAGGTGCCGGTGCACCAGATCTCGGGCTTCGGCTGACCGACCCGTGCGCAGGATGCGACCGTGAGCGTGCCGGGCTCGCCCAGCAGGCCGACGGCGTGGCCTGCCTGGTAAAGCCCGAAGGTGATCAGCTCGGTGGCGATCAGCGCGAACAGGACAGAGAACGCCAGCCGCTGCGCCGGGTTCGCCGACCGCGACGGCCCACGGTTCGAGATCACTGGTGCCATGTACTGCCTCCCTGACCTGGCGGTCCCGTGAAGACGACACGTGAAGCTACCGAACGGGCCCAGAGCCGGCACCACTGGGCGTCACTCTGGGGCGGCCGAATGAGAGCACACAACGGTCCCTGACCGTCTCGCCTGGTCAGAGGCCGTTCGCCTGCGCGGTGGGGGTGGGATTTGAACCCACGGTGACTCGCGCCACGACAGGTTTCGAGACCGCTGCCGTTGGACTGCCCCTGGGCCTGTGACCTGCCGAAACAGGCATGCAAGGGATGAGAGTGCCTCGGCTGGCCCACGCGTGGCCCACAGTGGCTCTAAGCGGCCGGCGGCGCCGACGTTCCGCCGAGATCCTGGAGGAAGGAGCTCCAGCCGCCCGTGGGCGCCTGTCCGACCCCGAGCGTACGGAGCTTCTCGAGGATCTTCGGGTCCTGGACGTCGAGCCAGTCGCAGAACTGACGGAACGACACCAGCCGTACGTCCTTCTTGCCCGCCATGACTTTCAGCGCCTCTTCCACGGCGTCCATGTATATGCCGCCGTTCCACTGCTCGAAGTGGTTGCCGACGAAAAAGGGTGCGCGATTGGACTCGTACGCGCGCTGAAATCCGCTGAGATAGGCCTCGGTGGCCTGCTCGCGCCAGCCCGGATAACGGGACGGCATTCCCTTCGTCGAATTTCCCGATTGGTTGGCCAGCATGTTGTAGTCCATCGAGAGCACCTCGAAGGAGTGCCCGGGGAAGGGGACAGCCTGCAGTGGAAGGTCCCACACCCCACCCCGCTTCACGGGCCAGATCTGACGGCCGCCGGGTGAACTCGCGTCGTAGCGCCAGCCGAGCTTCTTCGCGGTCGGAAGCAGATTGTCCTGGCCGAGCAGGCACGGGGTGCGTGCACCGACGAGTTCCTTGCGGTAGTCGAAAGGCAGCGGGTCCATGTCGGTCCAGCCGCTGTTCGTTTTCCATTCGGTGACGAAGGAGACGGCCTGGTCGGTTTCGTTCTCCCACTGCGCGGGCGTCCAGTTCTTGACGGAGCCCGACCCGCCGCAGAAATGCCCGTTGAAATGGGTTCCTATCTCGTGACCATCGAGCCACGCCCGGCGCAAGTGCGTCAGCGTAGCTTTGATGTGGTCATCGCTGAGATATGCGATGTCGGACGCACCGACGGGGTTGTTCGGCGGCCGGTACAGCGTCTTCTTCGACTCGGGGAGCACATAGAGGCCGGAGAGGAAGAAGGTCATCGCCGCGCCATGGTTCTCGGCGAGTTCCAGAAAACGCGGGAAGAGCCCGTTGCCGACCTCGCCCGCGCCGTCCCAGGAGAAGACAACGAACTGCGGAGGGGTGTCCCCCGGCTCCAGCGGCTCGGGATTCTCCGGCTGGTGCGGCTGCTTCCCGGTGTCGGCGGTCGAGCCGTCGCCTATCAGCCGGACGGCGGGCTCGGTGGGACGGGGCGTCGCACGGCCCCCGGTGCCGCCAGTACCGCCCCGGCCTGGCTCCTGCACCGGCGGGTCGGAACCGATAGTGAGACTCGTACCGCACCCGGCGACGCCCATCGCCGCCGCGGCCCCGAGTCCCGCCCCCAGCAGGCTTCTTCGGCTTATTTCCCGCACGGCCAGCCGCCCCTCTTCATCGTTGCGTCTCTGTGCTGCCATGGGTGAGACCGCAGTCGGGGCGGGACTGTGACAGGCATCCCCGGCAGGACTTCGTCATGAACGGACGCCAGTGGGGCGGAGGGCGAGTGATCGCTCCTGGGCCGTCTCTGGGCCGTCCGAAGCTGCTCAGTGACGACCGGTGACGACTACTGACGAGGGTCGCAGCCGGCGACAGCCGCAGGTCACCCGATTGGATCTGCGACACTGATAAGGCCATGCCTAAGCCCGGAGAACTCACTTTCGTCGCGCCGCGCGGAGCCAAGACGCCGCCGCGGCACCTTGCCGATCTCACGCCCGCCGAGCGCAAGGAGGCGGTCGCCGCGATCGGTGAGAAGCCGTTCCGTGCCAAGCAGCTCTCCCAGCACTACTTCACCCGGTACGCGCACGACCCGGAGCAGTGGACCGACATCCCCGCCTCCTCCCGCGCCCGGCTCCAGGAGGCGCTGCTCCCGGAGCTGATGACGGTCGTACGGCATCTGTCGACCGACGAGGACACGACCCGCAAGACGTTGTGGCGGCTGTTCGACGGGACCCTCGTCGAGTCCGTGCTCATGCGGTATCCCGACCGGGTCACCATGTGCATCAGCTCCCAGGCGGGCTGCGGCATGAACTGCCCCTTCTGCGCCACCGGCCAGGCCGGCCTCGACCGCAACCTGTCCACCGCCGAGATCGTGCACCAGATCGTCGACGGGATGCGGGCGCTGCGCGACGGCGAGATCCCCGGCGGCCCGACACGGCTGTCGAACATCGTCTTCATGGGCATGGGCGAGCCCCTCGCCAACTACAAGCGCGTCATGGCGGCCATCCGCGCCCTCACGGACCCCGCCCCGGACGGGCTCGGGCTCTCTCAGCGCGGTATCACCGTGTCGACCGTCGGACTGGTGCCGGCCATCCACCGCTTCGCCGACGAGGGCTTCAAGTGCCGGCTCGCCGTCTCGCTGCACGCGCCGGACGACGAGCTGCGCGACACCCTCGTCCCCGTCAACACCCGGTGGAAGGTCCGTGAGGTCCTCGACGCCGGCTTCGAGTACGTCGAGAAGTCGGGGCGCCGGCTGTCCATCGAGTACGCCCTCATCCGGGACATCAACGACCAGGCGTGGCGGGGTGATCTGCTGGGCCGGCTGCTCAAGGGCAAGCCCGTGCACGTGAACCTGATCCCGCTCAACCCGACCCCCGGCTCCAAGTGGACCGCGTCGCGGCCCGAGGACGAGAAGGCGTTCGTCGAGGCGATCGCCGCCCACGGAGTGCCGGTGACGATCCGGGACACCCGTGGCCAGGAGATCGACGGGGCGTGCGGGCAGCTGGCGGCCAGCGAACGTTAGGGCGGTAGTCTGGGCCCGGTCATTACATCTTCATATTCCGACAGGGGAGCGCCACAGCGCTGAGAGTGCGGGAGAGCCCGCAGACCCTCTGAACCTCGCCCAGGTCATTCTGGGTAGGGAGTTCGGTCTTCACTCGAGCTGTTGCGCCCTGCCCGGGAACCCTTCGAGGCTCCCGGGCAGGGCCGCGTCTCTTCCTGGTCACCCCAGGAGGAATTCAGTGAGCATCACCGGCAAGCGGTTCGCCGCCGTGGTCGTCGGGCTGGGCATGGTCACGCTGTCCGCGTGCGGGTCGTCCGGCTCCGCGAGCGGGAGCGGCGGCGACTCCAAGACCGTGACCCTCGTCAGCCATGACTCGTGGGCCGCCTCGAAGAGCGTCGTCTCGGCCTTCGAGAAGGAGTCCGGATACACCGTCAAGGTCCTCAAGGACGGCGACGCCGGCCAGGCCGTCAACAAGGCGATCCTGACCAAGGACAACCCGCAGGGCGACGTCTTCTTCGGCGTCGACAACACGCTGCTGTCCCGGGCCGTCGACAACGGGCTGTTCCAGCCCTACGAGGCCAAGGGTCTCGACCAGGTCGGCGCGCAGTACCAGCTCGACAAGGGCAAGCACCGGGTCACGCCGATCGACTACGGCGACATCTGCGTCAACTACGACAAGAAGTACTTCGCCGACCACCGGCTCACCCCGCCGGCCACCTTCGACGACCTCACCAAGCCCGCGTACAAGAACCTGCTCGTCACCGAGAACGCCGCCACGTCCTCGCCGGGTCTCGGCTTCCTGCTCGGCACCGCCGCGAAGTACGGCGATGGGGACACCGCCGGCTGGCAGGGCTACTGGAAGAAGCTCAAGGACAACGGAGTGAAGGTGGTCGACGGCTGGGAGCAGGCGTACGACCAGGAGTTCTCCGGTTCCGCCGGAGGCCGCAAGGCGGGCGGCGACCGGCCGCTCGTCGTCTCGTACGCATCGTCGCCGCCCGCCGAGGTCGTCTACGCCGAGCCGCGGCCCAAGACCGCGCCGACCGGTGTCGCGACGGGCACCTGCTTCCGTCAGATCGAGTTCGCGGGCCTGCTGAGCAACGCGCACAACACCAAGGGTGCGAAGGCGTTCATCGACTTCCTGATCAGCAGGCGGTTCCAGGAGGACATGCCGCTCAACATGTTCGTCTACCCGGTGGTCCAGGGCGCGAAGGTGCCCGCCGAGTTCACCGAGTACGGCCCCGCGGCCAAGAGCCCCGAGACCATGGCCCCGGGCAGGATCGCTGCCAACCGTGACCAGTGGGTCAAGTCGTGGACCTCGCTCGTACTGAAGTAGCCCGGGAGGCCGACGCGGAAGCAGGCGCGTCGGCCGCAGGGGCTCGGCGGAGGCGCGGGAGGCGGGGGAGCGTGGCGCGGCTCGGGCTGATGGCCCTGCCCGTCGCGTTCTTCGCGGTCTTCTTCGCCTACCCCGTCGCCGCGATCGTCGCCCGTGGTCTGCGCGTCGACGGGGTGTGGCGGCTCGGACGCCTCGCGGACGTGCTCGCCCAGCCCGACATCCGGCACGTCCTGTGGTTCACGACCTGGCAGGCGCTCGCCTCCACCGCCCTCACGCTGCTGGTCGCGCTCCCCGGCGCATATGTCTTCGCGCGCTACGACTTCCCGGGCAAGCAGGTGCTGCGCGCGGTCGTCACCGTCCCGTTCGTGCTGCCGACCGTCGTCGTCGGTACGGCCTTCCTGGGGCTCGTCGGCCGCGGCGGTCTGCTCGACGACCTGTGGGGGCTGCGGTTCGACACGACCGTGTGGGCCATCCTGCTCGCCCACGTGTTCTTCAACTACGCGGTGGTGGTCCGGACCGTTGGCGCGCTGTGGGCACAGCTGGACCCGCGTCAGGAGGAGGCGGCGCGCATGCTCGGCGCCTCCCGTCTCGCGGCCTGGGGGAAGGTGACACTGCCCGCGCTGGGCCCGGCCGTCGCGGCCGCCGCACTGATGGTGTTCCTGTTCACCTTCACCTCGTTCGGCGTGGTGCAGATCCTCGGCGGTCCCACGTTCTCCACGCTGGAGGTCGAGATCTACCGGCAGACCTCGGAGATCTTCGATCTGTCCACGGCCGCCGTGCTGACGCTCGTCCAGTTCCTGGCGGTGGGGGCGATCCTCGTCTTGCACGCCTGGACCGTGCGCCGCCGGGAGAGCGCGCTGCGCCTGGTCGACGCGTCCCGCACGGCGCGCAGACCGCACGGGGCGGGGGAGTGGGCGCTGCTCGGCTCTGTCCTCGCCACGGTCGCCGTCCTGCTCGTGCTGCCGCTCGCCGTCCTTGTCGGGCGGTCCCTGGATGCGCCGGGTTTCGCGTACTACGAGGCGCTGACCCACGACGACGGCGGCACCTTCCTGGTGGCGCCGATCCACGCGATCGGCACCTCGCTCCAGTACGCCGTCGCGGCCACCGGCATCGCGGTGCTGATCGGCTCACTCGCCGCCGCGGCCCTTGCCCGCAGGGACGCCGGCCGGCTCGTACGGGGATTCGACGCGCTGCTGATGCTGCCGCTCGGCGTGTCCGCCGTGACCGTCGGCTTCGGTTTCCTGATCGCCCTGGACAAGCCACCGCTGGACCTGCGCGGTTCCTGGATCCTGGTGCCGCTCGCCCAGGCGCTGGTGGGTGCCCCCTTCGTCGTGCGCACCATGCTGCCCGTGCTGCGAGCCGTGGACGCACGGCTGCGGGAGGCGGCCGCCGTGCTCGGGGCATCGCCGTGGCGGGTGTGGCGGGAGGTCGACCTGCCGATCGTGCGGCGTGCACTGCTGGTCGCGGCCGGGTTCGCGTTCGCCGTGTCGCTGGGCGAGTTCGGGGCGACGGTGTTCATCGCCCGGCCGGACAACCCGACGCTGCCGGTCGCGGTGGCGCGACTGCTCGCACGGCCCGGCGACCTCAACTACGGCCAGGCAATGGCTCTTTCGACGATTCTGATGGTGGTGTGCGCGGTGGCGCTGCTGGTCCTGGAGAGGCTGCGGAGCGATCGGACGGGGGAATTCTGACCATGCTCAGACTCGACACGGCGACCGTGCGCTTCGCGGGACGCGCCGCGCTCGACGCGGTAGGCCTGGATGTCGCCGAACACGAGATCGTGTGCGTGCTCGGGCCGAGCGGCAGCGGCAAGTCGACGCTGCTGCGGACCGTGGCGGGTCTGCAGTCCCTCGACTCCGGACGGGTGTTCCTCGACGGCCGGAATCTGGAGGGGGTTCCCGCTCACCGGCGCGGCGTCGGCCTGATGTTCCAGGACCACCAGCTCTTCCCGCAGCGGGACGTCGGCGGCAACGTCGCCTTCGGGCTCCGGATGCACGGAGCGGCACGCTCCGAACAGCAGGCCCGCGTACGGGAGCTGCTCGATCTCGTCGGACTGCCCGGGGCCGAGCGCCGAGCCGTCGGGTCCCTCTCCGGCGGCGAGCAGCAGCGTGTCGCGCTCGCCCGGGCGCTCGCCCCTCGGCCCCGGCTGCTGATGCTGGACGAACCGCTGGGTCAGCTCGACCGGTCGCTGCGCGAGCGCCTGGTCGTGGAACTCCGTGAGCTGTTCGGCCGGTTGGGCACGACCGTGCTCGCCGTCACCCACGACCAGGGCGAGGCCTTCGCACTCGCCGACCGGGTCGTCGTGATGCGCGACGGAAGGATCGCCCAGTCGGGTACGCCACTTGAGGTGTGGCAGCGGCCCGCGGACGAGTTCGTGGCGCGTTTTCTCGGCTTCGACAACGTGGTGGAGGCGACCGTCGTCCACGACGCCGCGGACACTCCCTGGGGCAAGGTGCCCGTCCCGGAGGGCTCCCCGCAGGGGCGCGGCAGCCTGCTCGTGCGGCCCGCGGGAGTACGGCTCGTGGACGCGTCCGAAGGCCTGCGCTGCACCGTGGCCGCACGCACCTTCCGCGGCACCCATGTCGCGGTGCGACTACGGCCCGCCGAGGGCCCCGCGCTGGAGGCGGCGTGCCCGCTGCGGGCGGCGCCGGACCCCGGGGACGAGGTCGGGGTCGTGTTCGACGCCGCCGAGGTCGTGGTGTTGGACGGCGCTTCCGGCGCACAGCCGGGCTGAAGTATGCCCCAGTGGGCGCGACGGCTCGCCCCGCTACGCACGACGGCCCGCCCCGGGAAGGGGCGGGCCGTCCTGCTTACGGGCCTGAAGGCGTCAGCTGGCCTTCGACGCGCCGCGGCGGCGCATGCCGAAGAACACCGCGCCACCGCCTATGACGACCAGGCCGCCGGCGATACCGGCGATCATGGGCGTGCTGGAGCTGGCGCCGGTCTCGGCGAGGTTCGACGTGCCGGCCGCGGGCGAGGGGGAGTTGTCCCCGGTGGTGGTGGGGGCCGTGCTCTCCGACGCCGACGCCGACGGGCTGTCGGACGGGGACGGAGTGGTGGAGGGCTGCGGGGTCTCCGAGGCCGGCGGCGTGGTCTCGGAGGTCTGGCAGGCGGTGGACGGGGTGGTCAGGTTCGGCTTGATGTCCTCGTCGACCAGGTTCTTCCCGGCGGTGACGTGGATGCGGTAGGTGGCGTTCGGCTTCCAGTCCTCGGCGAAGGTGATGGTGGTGCCTTCGCGGGAGCCCTTGACCTCCTGCGAGCCGACCTGGTGGTCGTCGGCGCCGTTGTTCTCGAGGAACACGGTCACGGTCGCCGGGGTGCCGGAGAAGTCCTTGTCGGTGACGACGATGACGCCCTTGCCGCCGTCGCACTTCGCATCGGCGGAGAACTCACTGATGTTGCAGGCGAGCGCGTTGCCGGCTGCGCCGAGCGCGAGCACAGCGGTTGCGGAGGCGACGCCAAGAATGCGCACCGTACGCGCGGTGCGGGAGGATTTGGACACGATTGCCCTTCACGGGATGCGCAACTGCGGGGGGTTTGAGGGGCGTTGCAGCAACAACAGCGCCCCCAAGAGGCTCACCTGTTTATAAGCGGCGGCTAAGTGCTGTCAACGGCGATGTCCGGCATGACGGTCGACTTTGCCGGGTCGTTAACTATTGGCGTGTTTGAAACCCGCTCAGAGAGCTCAACCCCCCCGCCGCGGCGACCCCGTTCAGGGGCGGCGGTTCAGCCCTGAACGGCCGCCGGGTCCATCCACATGACCTCCCAGGTGTGGCCGTCCGGGTCGTCGAAGGCACGGCCGTACATGTAGCCGTGGTCGATCGCCTCCCGGCTGCCCGTGCCACCGGCCGCGAGGGCCCGGTCGACCAGCTCGTCGACCTTCTCGCGGCTTTCGGCGCTCAGACAGAGCAGCACCTCGCTGGTCTTGGTGGCGTCCGCGATCTCCTTCTCGGTGAAGTCGGCGTAGCGCTGCCGGCCCAGCAGCATCGCGATGATGGTGTCGCTGATGACGACGCAGGCGCAGTCGTCCGTGGTGAACTGCGGATTGATCGTGTAGCCGAGCTCCGTGAAGAACTTCTTCGACGCGTCGACGTCGGCGACGGGCAGGTTCACGAAGATCATCTGCTGGTACATGAGCGGTGTCTCCCGGCGGTGAGGTGGTCCGTACGCAGAGATGGACCGCGGACCGAGGAGGAACTCATCGGTGGTACGGGAGGAACTTCACGGCTTTTTCCAAGCGGGCCGGCGGCCGTCCATCGAGGGGCCCGCACCGGTCTTCCGAGCGGCGCGTATTTCCCGAGCGGACCGGCGCCCGTCTCGCGGGCGGTCGGGGCGTATTTCCCAGGCGAGCCGAGGTCGCAGCTCCAAGCAAGCTGGACCCGTCGCTCCAAGCAGGGTCGGCGGCGACCTTCCAGCAGGGTCCGCGGCGCCCTTCTCAGCAGCTCTCAGCGCGCCAGCGGCATCGCCGCGATCTCCGCCACCGCCCAGGTCACCGGCACGAACACCGCGACCAGAGTGCTCGTGCGCAGCAGTGCCGCGGTGCGCAGCACCCTGGCCGGAGCGCCCAGCCGCACCAGCGCCGCGACCGTGTCGGCGCGCTCCTGCTTGGCCTGCACCGCGGCCATCGCCAGCGTCGCGAGCGCGCAGCCGACCACGAGCACGGCGCCCAGCGTGGTGAGCGGCCCGAACGCGGGGCGTGCGCCAGCGTACATCGCCACCATCGCGTACGCCCCCGATGCCACCGCGCACACCACCCCGAGCGGCCGCCCGATCCGACGGGCCTCCTCCTGCAGACCGCGCCCGGCGAGCAGCCGCATGGCACCAGGGCGCGCGGACTGCAGCATCCAGCCGCAGAGATGGACGAGGGCAGGCCCGGCCAGGGCCAGCCCCAGCGCCGTCAGCGCCCAGCCGGCCAGCACCCCGGAGGGGCCGTCCGCGAGACCGCCGGGCAGGTGGAGCCCCGGTGCATGGTCGGTGTCGCCGGCGCGGGTCTCCACGGCGAGTCCCGCGGCGAGCGCGGCCACCCCCCAGGGGAGGCCGCCCGGGGCGGGCCGGGGAGCGGGCGGCAATACGGGCGCGGCTGTCTCGTCAGGAAGGCCGGGCGACTGCGTGTCCGGAGTGTTCTCGGCCTCGTCGGTGCTCGGTGTGCCGCGGCCCGCCCGCTTCTTGCGCTGCGGCTGTCCGCCCCGAGGGCGCAGGGCGAGTGCGCTCGCCAGGGACGCCGTGATCGGGACCACCGAGAGGAGCGTGAGCACAGCGGGGAGCGGCAGGGGCTGGTCGGCAGCGAGGAACTCGGAGGCCGTGCCGTCGAACGGCATCCCCGTCAGATCGCCGCGCAGATGCAGGAAGACCAGCAGTGCCAGCAGCGAGCCGAACACGGTCGACAGTGCCGTGGTCGCCATGGAGAGGCCCATCAGCCGGACCGGTCCCAGGCCGATGGCGGCGAGACCCGAGCGCGGCTGGGTCCCCGGGTCCGTGCGGGCGACGGCGACCGCGAAGTACACCGTGGCGGCCATCGGCACGAGGCACCAGATGAGCCGCAGCACGGAAACGGCCGATGCCTCCGGGTGCCCCATGGCGTATCCCAGCGTGCACAGCAGTAGGAAGCCGGTGCCCGCCGAGGCCGCCGCGACCAGGAGCCGGCGCAGCAGGATCAGCGGGTGCGCCCCGCGGGCTAGACGGAGAGTGAGCACGGCGCCCGGCCTTCCTCGGGCACAGGGGGCAGATGAACGGTCTTCACTTGCCGTCCGTCCAGCAGGGGCACTGTGCGGTCGGCGACGACCGCGGCGTCTGCCGGGTGCGCGGCAAGGATGATCGTGATGCCGTGCGAGCGGGCCGCGGCGGTGAGCGTGCGCAGGACCTGGACGCCGTCGGCCTGGTGCAGGGAGGCGGTCGGTTCGTCCGCGAAGAGCACCGTCGGGCACGCGGCGAGCGCCCGTGCGACGGCGATCCGCTGCCGCTCGGCCTGGGCCAGCTCACATGGCCGCTTGCGGGCGCAGTCCCCGACGTCGAGGCGCTCCAGCCACTCCAGGGCGGTGGTCTTGGCCCGGCGGCGGCTGGTGCCGCGGAGCATCAGGGGGAGGGCCGCGTTCTCCCATGCGTTCAGTTCGGGCAGCAGCAGCGGCGCCGGATCGATCCAGCCGAACCGGTCGCGGCGCAGCCGTTCGCGCTTCATCGCTCGCATGGTGTGCACAGGTGTGCTGTTGAACCACACCTCGCCCCGCTGGACGGGGAGCAACCCCGCCAGGCACTGGAGCAGGGTCGTCTTGCCGCTGCCGCGCGGGCCCGTGACGGCGAGGACCTCGCCCTCGCGTACGCCCAGGGAGACACCGCAGAGCGCGGGTGAGCCGTTGTGCTGGAAGTACAGGGATTGTGCCCAGAGCACGTCGTTGTCCGGCGGGGCCACCATCGCGTACACCTCGGTTCAGATCCGTTGTCCCGTGCCGATCCCCGTCCGGGGGACCCGTTCGGGGGAACGAAGGCAGAAGCGATCGGTCACATCGCACGCTAGGCAGACCGCGCCGGGAGCTGCGGACAGCAACGGCCCCGGACCGCCGTTTCTCACTCCAACGGGCGGCACGGGGCCGTTGTTTGATCATCCATAAGGATGATCGGAACCTCGGGCGACTCAGAGCTTGGTCCACGCCTCCGTCAGCGTCGCACGCAGGATCTGCTCGATCTCGTCGAACGTCTCCTGGTTGGAGATCAGCGGCGGGGCGAGCTGGACGACCGGGTCACCGCGGTCGTCGGCACGGCAGTACAGACCGTTGTCGAACAGTGCCTTGGAGAGGAAGCCGTACAGGACGCGCTCGGTCTCCTCCTCGTTGAAGGACTCCTTGGTCGCCTTGTCCTTGACCAGTTCGATGCCGTAGAAGAAGCCGTTGCCGCGGACGTCGCCGACGATCGGCAGGTCGTGCAGCTTCTGCAGGGTCGACAGGAACGCGGACTCGTTGTCGAGCACGTGCTGGTTGAGGCCCTCGCGCTCGAACAGGTCGAGGTTGGCGAGGCCCACGGCCGCGGAGACCGGGTGGCCGCCGAAGGTGTAGCCGTGCAGGAAGGTGTTGTCGCCCTTGTAGAACGGCTCGGCCAGGCGGTCGGAGATGATGCAGGCGCCTATCGGGGAGTAGCCCGAGGTCATGCCCTTGGCGCAGGTGATCATGTCCGGGACGTAGTCGAACTTGTCGCAGGCGAACATCGTGCCGAGGCGGCCGAAGGCGCAGATGACCTCGTCCGACACGAGCAGCACGTCGTACTGGTCGCAGATCTCGCGGACCCGCTGGAAGTACCCGGGCGGCGGCGGGAAGCAGCCGCCGGCGTTCTGCACCGGCTCCAGGAAGACCGCGGCGACCGTGTCCGGGCCCTCGAAGAGGATCTGCTGCTCGATCTGGTCGGCGGCCCAGCGGCCGAAGGCCTCGGGGTCGTCACCGAAGATCGGGGCGCGGTAGATGTTGGTGTTCGGGACCTTGTGCGCGCCGGGGACCAGCGGCTCGAAGGGGGCCTTGAGGCCGGGCAGGCCGGTGATGGACAGGGCGCCCTGCGGGGTGCCGTGGTAGGCGACCGCGCGCGAGATGACCTTGTACTTGGTGGGCTTGCCGACCAGCTTGAAGTACTGCTTGGCGAGCTTCCAGGCGGTCTCGACGGCCTCGCCGCCGCCGGTGGTGAAGAAGACCTTGTTCAGGTCCCCGGGCGCGTGGTCGGCGAGACGCTCCGCCAGCTCCACGGCCTTCGGGTGGGCGTACGACCACACCGGGAAGAACGCCAGTTCCTGCGCCTGCTTGAACGCCGTCTCCGCCAGCTCGGTGCGGCCGTGGCCCGCCTGGACCACGAACAGACCGGCGAGACCGTCGAGGTAACGCTTGCCCTTGTCGTCGTAGATGTAGGTGCCCTCACCCCGGACGATGGTGGGGACGGGCGCGTTCTCGTACGAGGACATGCGGGTGAAGTGCATCCACAGGTGGTCGTACGCGGTCTTGCTGAGGTCCTTGCTGCTCACGGCTATCGGGTTCCCCACATGTAGGTCTGCTTCTTGAGCTTGAGGTAGACGAAGCTCTCGGTGGAGCGCACTCCGGGGAGAGCCCGGATGCGTTTGTTGATGACGTTCAGAAGGTGGTCGTCGTCCTCGCAGACGATCTCCACCATCAGGTCGAAGGAGCCTGCCGTCATCACGACGTACTCGCATTCGGACATGGCGGTCAGCGCGTCGGCGACGGGCTCCAAGTCGCCCTCGACGTTGATCCCGACCATCGCCTGCCGCCGGAAGCCCACGGTGAGCGGGTCCGTGACAGCGACGATCTGCATCACGCCCTGGTCGAGAAGCTTCTGGACGCGCTGGCGCACGGCCGCCTCGGACAGGCCGACCGCCTTGCCGATCGCGGCGTACGGCCGGCGGCCGTCCTCCTGGAGCTGCTCGATGATGGCGAGGGAGACGGCATCCAGCTGGGTGCCGCCGTTCCTGGACTCGCGGGAGTCCCTCTGGTCTGCGCTTCGACTGGCCACGACCTCACTGTGCACGACGTCTCGATAGTTCCGCAAGGCTGGATCGATGAAATTCGTTGTTTCTGTGATCGAACCCTGCGGATTTCGCAGCCACGGCGGGATCGGGGCTGTTGAAAACGTGGGTGCACGGACTAGGGTGGGTGTCTCAGCGATTGGACACCGAACTTGGAGGGCCGGCAGTGAGCACCGAGCTGCGTCGTCTGCGCAATTACATCGACGGCGAATTCCGTGACGCCGCCGACGGACGGACCACCGAGGTGGTCAATCCTGCGACCGGCGAGGCGTACGCGACCGCCCCGCTATCGGGTCAGGCGGACGTCGACGCCGCGATGGCGGCCGCCGCCGCTGCCTTCCCGGCCTGGCGCGACACGACCCCCGCGGAGCGCCAGAAGGCCCTGCTCAAGATCGCCGACGCGTTCGAGGAGCGCGCCGAGGAACTGATCGCGGCGGAGGTGGAGAACACGGGCAAGCCGATCGGCCTGACCCGCTCCGAGGAGATCCCGCCGATGGTCGACCAGATCCGCTTCTTCGCGGGTGCCGCCCGCATGCTCGAGGGCCGCTCGGCCGGCGAGTACATGGAGGGGATGACCTCGATCGTGCGCCGCGAGCCGGTCGGTGTCTGCGCCCAGGTGGCGCCGTGGAACTACCCGATGATGATGGCCGTGTGGAAGTTCGCCCCGGCGATCGCGGCGGGCAACACGGTCGTCCTGAAGCCGTCGGACACCACCCCGGCCTCCACGGTGCTGATCGCCGACATCATCGGCTCCGTCCTGCCCAAGGGCGTCTTCAACGTCATCACCGGCGACCGCGAGACCGGCCGCATGATGGTCGAGCACCCGACCCCGGCGATGGCGTCCATCACGGGCTCCGTCCGCGCGGGCATGCAGGTCGCCGAGTCCGCGTCCAAGGACGTCAAGCGCGTCCACCTCGAGCTCGGCGGCAAGGCGCCGGTCGTCGTCTTCGAGGACACCGACATCGCCAAGGCCGTCGAGGACATCTCGGTGGCCGGCTTCTTCAACGCCGGCCAGGACTGCACGGCCGCCACCCGCGTCCTCGTCCACGAGTCCATCCACGACGAGTTCGTGGCAGCGCTCGCCAAGGCCGCGTCCGAGACGAAGACGGGCCGGCCGGACGACGAGGACGTGCTGTACGGGCCGCTGAACAACCCGAACCAGCTCAAGCAGGTCTCCGGCTTCATCGAGCGCCTGCCCGCGCACGCCAAGGTCCAGGCCGGTGGCCACCGGGTCGGCGACCAGGGCTACTTCTACGCGCCGACCGTCGTCTCGGGCCTCCAGCAGGACGACGAGATCATCCAGAACGAGGTCTTCGGCCCGGTCATCACCGTCCAGTCCTTCACGGACGAGGACCAGGCGATCGAGTACGCGAACGGCGTCGAGTACGCCCTCGCGTCCTCGGTGTGGACCAAGGACCACGCGCGCGCCATGCGTATGTCCAAGGCCCTCGACTTCGGCTGTGTGTGGATCAACACGCACATCCCGCTGGTCGCCGAGATGCCGCACGGCGGCTTCAAGAAGTCCGGTTACGGCAAGGACCTGTCGGCCTACGGCTTCGACGACTACACGCGGATCAAGCACGTGATGACGTCGCTGGACGCGTAACAGGCGACGCCGACCGAGCGGCCCCGGACGGGAGTTGTCCCGTCCGGGGCCGCGGCGTTTCTCCGGCCGCGGGACAACTGACCTCCCGAGCCGGCCGATTGGCGTTCCGGTTCCGCGAAGGCGGCTCCCGGCGGGCACGGGCCCTCGAGGAACGCCTCCTCCCCGTCGGAAGCGAAGACCGCTCGCGCCTGCCCGACTGTCTCAAGCGTCCTGCGGATGACCGGACTTCGCCGGCACGCACCGCCACGCGAGGCCCCCGGCCGCCAGATAGGCGAGCGCGCCGATGGCCATGCTGATGCACAGCCCCGCGCTGTAGTCGGCGCCCGTGGCGAGCAGGCTGCCCCCGAGTGCCACACCGGTGGCGCTGCCGATCTGGCGGGTGGTGTTGAACAGGCCCGAGGCGGCCCCCGAGTATTCCGCGGGTGCCGCACCCATCACGGTGGTGGTCGAGCCGGTGAGGGCGAAGGAGGTACCGAACCCCGCGGCCATCATCGGAGCCACCAGCAGCGGATAGGCGGGAGTGGCTCCCGCCGCGGCCCAGCCGGCGAGTCCCAGGGCGGCGAGCAGCATGCCGCAGACCACCAGCGGACGGTCGCCGGTACGGCGGGCGAGCCGCCCGGACAGGACCGATGCGAACATGGTCATCGCCACCGCCGGGAACAGTGCGGCCCCCGCTTCGAGGGCGCTGAAGCCGCGCTGGTGCTGGAAGTCGAGGCTGGCGGTGAACACCATGCCGTAGAAGCCGAAGTTGAACAGCAGGCCGATGACGGCTCCGCCGCTCATCGCACGCGAGCGCAGCAGGTTCGGCGGCAGAGCGGGAGTCCTGGCCAGCCGCTCGCGCACCGCGAATGCCGCGGCGGCCGCGACGGCCAGGCCCAGCCCGGCGAGAACGGCGGGATCGGTCCAGCCCCGCCGCCCGGCCTCGTTGAGCGCGGCGGTCAGCAGCGCCACCGTCGCCACGACCGCGCACTGCGCAGGCCAGTCCGGAGCCCGGGTGGTGCGCCGGGGCGAGGGCGTCACGTGGCGCAGCGTCAGCAGCAGACACGCCACGCCGACAGGCACGTTGATGAGGAAGACCCACCGCCAGCCCACGGTGGAGACCAGCAGCCCGCCCAGCAGCGGCCCGGCAGAGGCCGCGATGCCCGCCATCGACCCCCACAGTCCGAAGGCGCGCGAGCGTGCGGCCGCGGCGGGGTAGGCCTGCTGGAGCAGGGCCAGGGAACCGGGCACGATCAGCGCGGCGCCGAGCCCCTCCACCAGCCGGGCCCCTACCAGGAAGGAAGCGCTCGGCGCGAACGCGCACGCGGCCGAGGCGACGGTGAACACCACCACACCCGAGCAGAAGACCCGGCGGTTGCCGAGCCGGTCGCCCAGCGCACCACCGGTCATCAGCAATCCGGCGAAGACCATGGTGTACCCGTCCGTGATCCACTGGATGCCGGTGAGCGAGGCCGACAGTTCCCGGCCGACCACCGGAACGGCGACGTTGATGATCGTCACGTCGAGGATCACCATGAAGTAGCCGGCGCACACCGCCAGCAGCGGTGCCAGGGACCGCTGTCCGGACTCCGGGGCCGACTTGGGGAGGGCCAGGGGCTCGTCGCCGCCGGCCGATTCCGCGAACGCCACGTCCCCCACCCCATCCCGTCCGCGCAGGGCTCTACGCAAAAGCCACAGTAAGGGACATGTGGTTCATGTCGTGGCACGGAGTCGATTCATGCCACCTCCGCCTCGGAGCGGGGCCCGAAAAGGCTCGAGCGGCAGCCGTAAGAGCCTTCACGCTTTCGTGGCACGGCCGTTGACGGTCGGTGGGGTACCCCATTCGGCGGTATTGCGGTGACGGGCGGTGCGCTGGACCGTTGAACCAGTATGAGCAGAAGTCGCAGGTTGCGGGATCTGTCGGGGGAGTTGGCATTCGACCAGTTGAGGGCCGAGTTGGCCAGAGCGGCCATGTCGGTGACCGGGTCGAAGTCGGCGCGGAAGAAGGCTGAGGAAACGCTTCGCCTGATGGGCGCGGAGCCGGACGACGGCCTCGGTGAGGCAGCGCCGCCCGGCTCGGACTGAAGTCGTTCACCGGCCTTCTCGGTTTTCCTCGGCGGTCGTCGGCGTTGTCTCGGCGACGGCCGGCCCGCTGTCGTCGGCGGGCGGCTGGACGACCGCGGGTGGCTGCTCCATGCCGCACAACCGGCCGTCGGCCGTCGCGGCGCGGACGGTGCCGGCACAGGCGTATGAGCGGATACGGGCGCACGAGGTGCGCGCGGTAGGTCGGTTGGGCTTCCCGGCGTCCCTGCCGCGGCCAGCCGCCGTGCTGAGCACGTGAGTGACGCTCCGGACTTTGCCATTCCTTTACAACCTGCTCCGCTGCTGCCTCGTCTCTTCGCTCGACCCGTGACCCGGCCCACCGAGTACCGGGCGGGCCGACGAAAGAGAGCGATTCCATGCGCCGAACTGTCCTCAGCTCCATGGCACTTGCGTGCACCGCAGTGCTGGCGGGCACTGTGCCCGCGTTCGCCGACGGGGCGACCGCGACCCCCAGCCCCGTCCCGGCCCGGGCGTCGAGCGCTGCCCCCAGCGCCGAACCCACCCGGGCCCCCAGCGCCGTACCCAGCCGCGCGTCGAGCCCGGCACCGGCCCGGGGCCAGGTCTCCGTCGTGCCGTCGGGCGCACCCGACACCGGAGTGGTGGCCGACTCCTCGCCGTCCGGGGCCATGGACGGCCTGATCGGCGGTGGCGCTGCCGCGGTGCTCGTCGCCGGGGGTGCGGCGGTCTTCGTCGTACGCCGCCGGCGGGCGACCGGGGCATGACCCCGCTCTCCAGGCGCGCATTCGCCACTGCGGCGCTGGCCTCGCTGCTCGTGGGCTGCGGTGGCCACCCGGCTCACCAGGCCACGGCGGCACGCCCCGGAAGCGGCCCGCCGTCCTCGCCGGCATCCGCGAAAGCGGTGCAGCCCTTGGGCCGTTCGGTCCCGGTCAGGCTGCGGATCCCGGCCATCGGGGTCGACTCCTCGGTCATGCCGCTGGGGCTGGCGCCGGACGGCACCGTGCAGGTGCCCCCCGTCATGGCACACGACCGGGCGGGCTGGTACCAGCACTCGCCGACGCCGGGTGAGGTGGGACCGTCGGTCATCCTCGGCCATGTCACGGTCGGCGCCTACGGGGACGGGGTCTTCCGTCGGCTCGCGCGGCTGCACCGGGACGACCGGATCGTGGTGCGCCTGGAGAACGGCACGGCGGCGGTGTTCACCGTCAGTGCCGTACGGACGGTCGCCAAGGCGGACTTCCCGGCGAACGACGTCTACGGGGACGTGGACCGTCCTGAGCTGCGGCTGATCACGTGCGGCGGACCCCGCACTGGCGACGGGTACCTCGACAACGTGATCGTCTTCGCCGCGCTGACCTCCTCGACCCCCTGACCCTCCCGGCGCCCTCCGGGCTCATCCCTCACCCTCGGCTTCGCTCGAGCGGCGGGAACCCATGAGCAGGGAGGACCGCCATCCGGGATGCCGGGCCCACGGAACGTACGCCTGCGGCCCGGCATCCTTCTCTACGAGTGCCCTCACGACCATGGAGAGCGTTGAAACGGTCCCGTGACAAGGCGGCGTCCGAGCTGTTCGCCGTCCTCTATCCACGCCTCGCCGGCTGGTGCCGCCGTCTCGTCGACGACGACGAGACGGCCCACGAGATCGCCTCGGAGGCGTTCACCCGGCTCTGGGCCCGCTGGACGTCCGTGGAGGAGCCCCGCGGCTTCCTCTACGTCACCGCGGCCAACCTCGTCCGGGACCACTGGCGCAAACTGGAGCGCGAGCGCAGAGCCATGCGCCGCGCCACCTCGGAAGCCGCCGTCCGCGCTCACAGCGAACAGGCGGACCCTTCAGTGCGGCTGCTCGTGCAGTCGCTGCCCGAACGACTGCGGGTCCCGATCCTGCTGCACTACTACGCCGACATGCCGATCCGGGAGGTGTCCGTGCTGACCGGGCGCAAGGAAGGAACCGTCAAGGCCGATCTCCACGCGGCCCGCGAACTGCTCCGCGTCCACCTGAGGAGAAGCCTTGACCACACGCTTTGACGACGGCCCGGAGCACGGATCCGAGGACCCCCTCGCGGTGATCCTGCGCCCCGCTCCCGAGCACCTCGGCCCGCCCCCCGGCCGGTACGAGGCGATCCGCCGCGCCGCAGCGCGCCGCCGGCTGCTCCGCGCCGCGGCCGGGGTGGGCGCGTCCGTGGTCGTCGCCGTCCTCGTCGCGCTGCCGCTCCGCCTGACCGCATCCGAGGCGCCCGCGTCCCCGACGGTGCCCCTGGCCCCGCCGCCCGCGAGCGGCCCCGCGCAGCACCACGCCCCGTCGGAGCCACCCGCCACGTCGGCGAACCCCACTCCGTCGGCGTCGCCCCCGCGCGTCAGCCCCACTCCGACCGGCGGGCCACAGGACGGCGGCTCCCGCCACCCGAGCAGCTCGGCGGTCCCGACCCGCGAGCCGTCGGCGACACGGACGTCGGCGCGATCCGAGCCGTCGGCGGGAAGGACCGGGGCCCCCGCCTCACCCGACGGCCGTACCCCGCGGTAGGCGGCGGGCCGTGCCCGGTGCCGCGGGTGCCATCGCCGGCTTGCCTCGCCGCGCCTGAATCGCTGTACCTGGGTACGGTTTGACCACAGGGTTCGGATGAGGGAGTGAACATCCGTGGTGTTCTGGTATGGCCACAACCTCGGCGGATGGGGCTGGTTCGCCATGTCGGCGGCCGCGATCCTCTTCTGGGCGCTGATCACCAGCGCCGGTGCCCCGTTCTTCCGGGCCCTGCTGCGATCCGAGGGCGGCGGGGCGCCGGATGCCACCGCGCCGGACGGGCCCGCTCCCGAGCGGCTGCTCGCCGGGCGCTTCGCGCGCGGAGAGATCGGCGGGGACGAGTACCGCCGCGGTCTGGACGTTCTGCGCAACGACGGGCGACCGCTCGATCAGAGGTGACCCGGGCGCTGCGGCGGCTACCGGTCACAGCGGACCGCCGACCGGGACGGCGACGAAGGGAGTCCTTCGATGGCGCAGCAACCGCCCATGGCACCGGTCGACCGGCCGGTGGTCGCCTCGTATCCGACCTATCAGCAGGCCCAGCGCGCGGTCGACTTCCTCTCCGACAGCAAGTTTCCGGTGGAGCGCACCGCGATCATCGATTCGGACCTGCGGATGGTGGAGACGGTGCTCGGCCGTCTCACCCGCGGCCGGGCGGCCTTGGCGGGCGCGGGCTCGGGTGCCTGGTTCGGACTGCTCATCGGTCTGCTCCTGTCGCTGTTCGCCGCGGGCAACCATGACGTCCTGCTGCTGATGGTGAGCGGATTGTTCTGGGGCGCGATCTTCGGCGCCCTCTTCGGTTTCGTCGGCCACGCCCTGACCGGAGGCCGCCACGACTTCGCCTCCCGCAGCCAGATCGTGACCGCCCGCTATGACGTGGTCGCCGAGGCGGCCGTCGTGGAGGAGGCGAAGAACCTGCTCATCAAGCTGGGCTGGCGCGAAGGCTGAGCCAAAGGAGCGGCCGCTTCGAGCGGACGGCTGCCGCGGGCACGACCGGACCGGGTGCCTGCTTCCGGGGCGGTCACCGTGCCGCGCGTCTGCTGAGCCGCCCGATGCGACAACGGAATGATTGGTGAGCGAATGTCTGGTTCGCGCCCTACAGCAAGGAGCCGAGAAGCCATGTCCGTGATGCGAGTCGCCCAGGTGGCCGAGCCCCGGGGGAGTTTCGAGATCGTCGAGCGGGAACTGCCGGAGCCGGGGCGGGGGCACGTGCGGATCGCCGTGGAGGCCGTCGGTGTCTGCCACACGGATGCGGTGTTCGTGCAGACCCCCTCTCCGGCCATCCACTTCCCGCTCGTGCCCGGGCACGAGGTGGCGGGCAGGATCGACGCGGTGGGCGAGCGGGTGGTCGGCTGGGGAGTCGGCGCCCGGGTGGAGGTGGGCTGGTTCGGCGGTCAGTGCGGCCACTGCCGCCTCTGCCGCCAGGGCGACTTCATCAGCTGCGTCAATCTGAAGGTGCCGGGCCTGTCCTACGACGGCGGATACGCCACCCACATCGTGGTGCCCGTCGAGGCGCTGGCGCGCATCCCCGAGGGTCTCTCCGCGGTCGACGCCGCCCCACTCGGGTGCGCGGGCGTCACCTCCTTCATGGGGCTGCGCAGCAGCGTGGCCCGTGCCGGGGACCTCGTCGCCGTCCTCGGCGTGGGCGGCCTCGGGCATCTGGGCATCCAGTACGCCACCAGGATGGGTTTCGAGACCGTGGCGATCGCCCGCGGCCGGGACAAGGAGGATCTGGCCCGGCATCTGGGCGCGGACCACTACATCGACAGCTTGGCCTCCGATCCCGCGCAGGCGCTGAAGGACCTCGGGGGTGCCAAGGTCGTCCTCGGCACCGCGGCGAACTCCGACGCCATGTCGGCGACGATCGACGGGCTCGCCCCGCGCGGGCAACTGGTCGTGATCGGGGTGACGAACGAGTTGCTCAAGGTGACGCCGACGCAGCTCATCGGGGGCAGCAAGTCCCTGAGCGGGCATCCGTCGGGCACGGCGCAGGAGGTCGAGGAGACCATGGCCTTCAGTGCGCGCACCGGCGTACGGCCGATGGTCGAGACGATGCCGCTCGAGGAGGTCAACGACGCCTTCGCACGCATGCTGTCCGGGGCTGCGCGCTTCCGCATGGTGCTGACCACCGGCGGATGACGATGCCACCGCGCGGTCCCACGAGAGGCGGGGTGGTCACCCCGGCCGTCCGGTGCGGCCGCGGGAGGCCTCGGATCCGTCCGTGCCCCGTGCCGACCGTCGAGTGAGTGTCCGAGCATGTCCTTCCAAGCCGGCGAGTACACACTGCAGAGCGCCTGCGGCAAGAACCAGCGCTCTCCGCTGCGCGACTTCCTGCACACCGAGACCGGCAGCGCGGCCGTCCTGGTGGCGGCGGCGCTCGCGGCACTCGTCTGGGCCAATGCGGCTTTCTCGGGCTACGAGGAGTTCTGGCGGACTCATCTGTCCCTCCGGGTGGGCCCGTACGGGGTGTCGCTTCCGCTGCGCGAGTGGGTGAACAGCGGACTGATGGCGCTGTTCTTCTTCGTCGTCGGCCTGGAGGCGCGCCGCGAGTTCGACATGGGCGAGCTGCGTGACCGCACACGTCTGGCGCTGTCGCTCGCGGCAGGCGTGGGCGGCATGCTCGTCCCGATCGGTGTCTACCTCGCGTTCAACGCCGGCCACGCGACGGCGCAGGGCTGGGGCACCGCGATGTCCACCGACACCGCCTTCGCCCTCGGCATGCTCGCCGTCATCGGCCGCCACATGCCCCCCGGACTGCGGGTCTTCATCCTGACCCTCACCGTGGTCGACGACTTCCTGGCCCTCGGTGTCATCGTCATCGCCTACAGCGGTCGCCTCAACATGCCGTCGCTGCTGGTCGCCGCCGGCACCTTCGCCGTCGTTCTGCTCGTCCGGTGGCTTGGCGTCCGCCACTCCGCCGTGTACGCGCTGCTGGCGCTGATCGCATGGGTCGCCCTGCTGGAATCGGGCGTGGACCCCGTGGTCATCGGACTGGCCATGGGCCTGCTGACATACGCCTACCCGGCGGCGCGCACCGAACTGGAACGCATCACCGGGCTGTTCCGGCTGTTCCGCGAGCAGCCGACGCCGGAACTGGAACGCACTGTGCGCGCCGGGATCGCCGCGGCCATCTCCCCGAACGAGCGGCTTCAGCGCATGTTCCACCCGTGGACCAGCTACGTCGTCGTACCGCTCTTCGCCCTGGCCAACGTCGGCATGCCGATCGGTCTCGACCAGCTGGGACGGGCGTTCGCCTCACCGGTGACCCTGGGCATCCTCCTCGGCTACCTCCTCGGCAAACCGATCGGCATCGTGGGGGCCGCGGCGCTGGTGACGGCGGTGAGCCGCGGACGGATCCGGGTCCCGGTCGGCTGGGGCGCCGTCCTCACGGGCGGGACCCTGGCGGGAGTGGGGTTCACCGTCTCCCTGCTCATCGCCACCCGCGCCTTCGCCGGCCTGCGACTCGAGGAGGCGAAGATCGGCATCCTGAGCGCCGTCCTCGGCTCCTTCGTGGTCAGCCGGCTCGTCACAGCAGCCATACACATGCTGCCGCGCCCCCTTCGGATGCGGGCGCTACTCGGGAAGTCGGAGACGATCGTCGATCTGGCGGTGCCCGTCGACCCCTACCGCGACCACGTCCGTGGTCCGCGCGACGCGCCGGTGACCGTCGTCGAGTACGGCGACTACGAGTGCCCGTACTGCGGGCAGGCGGAAAGCGTGGTGCGCGAACTGCTCGGGGACTTCGGGGACGTGCGGTACGTGTGGCGGCATCTCCCGCTGACCGACGTCCACGGGCACGCCCAGCTCGCCTCCGAAGCCGCTGAAGTGGCCGCTCTGCAGGGGCGCTTCTGGGAGATGAACGATCTGCTGCTCGCTCATCAGGGGGCCTTGGACTTCGACGACCTGTCGCGCTACGCCACGGACATCGGGCTCGACGCGGTCCGCTTCGAACGGGACATGCGTGCTCACGCCGGCGCGGTACGCGTGGCCGAGGACGTCGAGTCGGCGGACCTCAGCGATGTGGCGGGGACGCCCACCTTCTTCGTCAACGGGCGCAGACACCAGGGCGCATACGACATCGCCAGCCTGTCCGAGGCCGTACGCGTGGCTCGTGAGCGCGCTGCCCTGGCCGCCTGACGCCACACCGAGGTTCTTCTTCCGTACGAACGGCGCGCCGGGCCATCCCGGCGGCTCGCCCGGCGTCAGTCGTGATCCGGTGTCCGCCTCAGAGCCCGCGCAGTGCGCACAACTCGTCGACGCGGTTCGTGGTGATCGAGTCGACGCCCAGGTCGAGCAGGCGCCGCATCGAGCGGCGGGTGTCGGGAGTCCACACGGACAGCAGATGGCCGCTCCGGTGGACTCGGACCGCGAGGTCGCGATCGATCAGGCTGAAGCGGTAGTTGAGCCAGCGCGGACGCACCGCGTCGAGCAGGCCGGGACGGGGCGGGGCCAGGGTCGTCCAGGTCAGCGCGATCTCCGCGGAGGGGTCGGCGGCACGGACCGCGAGCATGGTCTGCGCTCCAGCGGAGTAGTACACCCGCTCCTCGGCGCCGCACTGCCGGACGACGTCCACGATCCGGCGCACCTCCCTCAGCGAGGGGTGGCCCGGCACATCGATCATGACCCGGGTGCCGTCGGTGGCCGCCAGTGCGTCCGCCAGTGTCGGCACCCCGCCCGCCGTCAGTCCCCGGACCTCGTCCGAGGAGAGCGCGGCGAGCGGGCGGTCCTGCTCCCACAGCCGTTTCAGTGTTCCGTCGTGCAGCAGCACCGGGACGCCGTCCCGGGTCAGCCGTACATCGATCTCCACCGCGTCCGCGCCCCGCCGGACGGCGGAGCGCAGCGATGCCAGCGTGTTCTCGCGATGACGGTAGGGGTCGCCGCGGTGGGCGACGGCAGTCACGGTGCGCATGGGCCCCATTGTGAAGGTGGAGCGCCGCGAGCCGGGTCCCCGGGGGTCCGGACGGCCGGTGGTGTCACGGGGCGAGCCACACCGTGGTGTAGGCGTCGATCTCGGCGGCCAGCTTCGCCTTGCCGGCGTCGTCCAGGAAGGACGCCTCCACCGCGTTCTGGGCGAGGCCGGCCAGACCCCGCTCGTCGAGGTCCAGCAGCCGTGCGGCGACCGCGTACTCGTTGTTGAGGTCGGTGCCGAACATCGGCGGGTCGTCCGAGTTGACGGTGACGAGGACACCCGCGTTCATGAACTCCTTTATGGGGTGCTCGTCCAGCGTGCGGACCGCCCGCGTTGCGATGTTGGAGGTCGGGCAGACCTCCAGCGCGATGCGGTGCTCGGCGAGGTGGGCGAGCAGCTTTGGGTCGCGGGCGGAACTCGTACCGTGTCCGATCCGCTCGGCACGCAGCTCGTTCAGCGCGTCCCAGACCGTCTCGGGGCCGGTCGTCTCGCCCGCGTGCGGCACGGACCGCAGGCCGGCGGCGATGGCCCGGTCGAAGTACGGCTTGAACTGCGGCCGGGGGACACCGATCTCGGGTCCGCCGAGCCCGAAGGAGACCAGCCCCTCGGGGCGCAGCCGGTCGTCGGTGGCGAGCCGGGCCGTCTCCTCCGCGGATTCCAGTCCCGCCTCGCCGGGGATGTCGAAGCACCAGCGCAGGACGGTGCCGAATTCGGCCTCCGCCGCCTTGCGGGCGTCCTCGATCGCCTCCATGAAGGCGCGCTCGTCGATGCCGCGGCGGGTGGACGAGAAGGGGGTGATGGTGAGCTCCGCGTAGCGCACCTGCTGCCGGGCCATGTCGCGGGCGACCTCGTACGTCAGCAGGCGGACGTCCTCGGGGGTCCGGATCAGGTCGACGACGGACAGATAGACCTCGATGAAGTGCGCGAAGTCGGTGAAGGTGAAGTAGTCGGCGAGGGCCTCGGGGTCCGTGGGCACCTTGGAGTCGGGGTGGCGGGCCGCCAGTTCCGAGACGATGCGGGGGGAGGCGGAGCCGACGTGGTGCACATGCAGTTCGGCCTTCGGCAGTCCGGCGATGAAGGCGTGCAGATCCCGCACGGCGGGCGCGTCGTGGTAGGCGCTCAAGGGTTCCTCCCCGGGAACGGCGTCCCGGCCACGGGCTCGGGCGGGACGCGGATGATCGGCTGATCGATGACTCAGGGATCATCGTAGGGCGCGGGTCACGCCGGGCAGGCGCGGGCCGTAGCATGACGGAACGTACGACAGAGGGGGGACCTCACGCATGTCCGACGACGCGCAGGCGCCGGGAACGCCGCAGGACGCCATCCCGGGCCCATGGGATCGGCCGGGCGACGGGACGGACGGGTCACCGGGCACGCCGGCCGCCGGGGGCGTCCCGGCCGCGCAGGCGTCCGGCGCCGAGTCCGGCGGGCGAATACCGCCGGGTGCCGCCGCCGTCCAGGCGCCCAAGGTCCCGCTCGACAAGCCCGCCGCAGGCCAGGAGTCCGGACCCTGGACGTCGCCCGCCGACCGGGCGCCCTTCGCGAGCCCCGCCGATCCGGCCGCCGGAACCCCCGCCGCCCCCCGGGAGACTGTGGTCTCCGGCGGCCCCTCCGTGCACGACCAGCCCACGGTCGTCTCCCCTCCGGGCTCCGGAACACCGGACGCTCCCGCTCACCCGGCCTGGAGCAACCCGTTCGCCCCGCCGAGCCCCGGCCCTGCGGCTGCGGCCCCGTCCTCGGGCAACCCGTTCGCTCCTCCGTCTCCCGGTGCCGCCGGAAACCCCTTCGCGCCGCCCGCCGCCCAGGCCGTGCCGCCACCGCCCATGGGACCCGAGGGACCCGGGCAGCTGTCGTACGGCTACCCCCAGTACCCCGGCTACCCGGGGTACGGCATGCCGTACGGACCCCAGGGCCCCGGCTACGGCTGGCCCGGGCTGGTACCCGTACCGAGCAATGGCATGGGCACCGCCTCGCTCGTGCTGGGCATCATCTCGGCGGTCGTGTTCTGCCTCGGACCGGTGGCCGCCGTGATCGGTGTGCTCGCCGTGATCTTCGGCATCGTCGGCCGCCGCAAGGCACGCCGCGGGGAGGCGACGAACGGCGGGATGTCCCTTGCCGGTCTCATCTGCGGAGCGGTCGGAGTCGTCCTCGGCATCCTGATGCTCATCGTCTACATCACCGCTCCGGACAGCGGCGACGACCCTTGGAGCAGCACGGACGACGGCTACTCGACGTCCTTCGTGACGCACGGGCTTCCGTAGCGGCACCGACGGCCGTACCCGGGCTCCATCACCGCCCATATTTGGGCGGATCGGGCCAATCGCGCCCGGGCGGCGTCCCCGCCCGGGCGTCCCGGTGCACGAGGTGCCAGCCGATACCGCCGGGGCGGCCCGGGCGGAAGGGACGCGGCTTGGGAGGCGTCGTGTTCGTGTCGTGCATCGTCACATGGA
>NZ_JBSFJX010000015.1:0-106427 GCF_053598275.1 Streptomyces sp. NPDC001156
GCGCCCGTCCAGTCGGTGACCACATGGCCGGCGGTGGCCACATGCCACAGCCCGACGGCCACGACCACGGCGTTCAGCGCGAGGTAGACGCCGACCAGGGCGAAGGCGACGCCGATCGCCTCCAGGAACCCCTTGAGGAACACCGCGCCCAGCAGGGCGACGAGCAGCAGGGTGATGACCATCTGGTGGCCGTGGAGGGTGCCGGTCAGGTGCGGGTTCTCGATCAGGTGGGTGGAGGCGTCGGCGGCCGAGAGCGTGATGGTGATCAGGAAGTCGGTGGCGGCGAAGCCCAGCAGGGTCAGGACGAAGAGCTTGCCCTTCCAGAAGGTGAGGAGCCGTTCCAGCATGGCGATGGAGCCCTGGCCGTGCGGGCTCTCCTGCGCCACCCGTCGGTAGACCGGCAGTGCGCCGGCCAGGGTGACGATCACGAGGACGACGGTGGCGATGGGGGAGAGTAGTCCGGCGGCGAGGGCGGCGATGCCGGGCTGGTAGCCGAGCGTGGAGAAGTAGTCGACGCCGGTCAGGCACATCACCCGCCACCAGGGCTGGCCCTTGTGCGGTGGCTCGGGCTGGGCGTCGGGGCCCTGCGCGGAGCCCTTGCCCATGTCGGACAGCCCCTCCAGCATCCACGCCCGCAAGCGGCTCGGACGTGCGTGCTCCGTAGCGGCCATCGGCGTGCTCTCCTGGCATATGGCTCTGCGAGCGATTCCGGCCATCAAGGAGACCGGGTTCCAGCGTAGGCAGAGACCGAATCCGGTGGCCCGTGGACGGCGACCGGATGGTGTCGCGCCGCCCGGAGGAGACAGGTGGGCATCAGGTAGGTGGTGCCTGGTCGGCGAGGGTGCGCCGAGGGCCGGCCCGCTGAGACCGCGGGGAGTGGCCGGGCACGCCCAGGGCCTAGGGTGGCGCACCCAGGGCCGTCGGCTGCCGGAAGGCGTGGCGTGTCGTGACAGGAGCAACCGTCCATGACCGCACCCGAGTTCACTCCCGAGGAGGCCGCCGCGCTGGCGGACGTCGACGGGGCGTCCATCGCCCGGACGCTGCGGGAGCTGATCGCGATCCCGAGTGTGACCGGAACCCCGGCCGAGTCGGAGATCCAGCACGAGCTGGCCCGGCGGCTCGACCGGCTCGGGCTCGACGTCGACCTGTGGTCCATGAACCTGCCCGAACTCCTCGCCGACCCCGGCTTCCCCGGCGCCGAGGCACCCAGGGACGAGGCCTGGGGCCTGGTCGCCTCGACCCCGGACGGGGACGACGGACCGGCACTGATCCTCCAGGGGCACGTGGACGTCGTACCGCCGGGGGATCCGGCGAGCTGGGAGGGCGACCCGTTCGTGGCGAGGACCGCCGGGGACGTCGTGTACGGCCGCGGCGCCTGCGACATGAAGGCCGGACTCGTGGCGCACCTGGCCGCGCTGGAAGCGGTGCGCGCGAGCGGGGCCCGGCTGCGCGGCCGCGTCGCCGTGCACTTCGTCGTCGGCGAGGAGGACGGCGGGCTCGGCGCCTTCGGCACGCTGCGGCGCGGGCACACCGGCGACGCGTGCGTCATCACCGAGCCGACCGGCGGCACTCTGGTGACGGCCAACGCGGGAGCCCTGACCTTCCGGGTCTCCGTACCGGGCCGGGCGGCCCACGCGAGCTCCCGTGACGAGGGGGTGAGCGCCGTGGACGCGTACATACCGGTCCACCGGGCCCTGGCCGCCCTGGAGGAGGACCGCAACACCGACCCGGACCCCTTGATGAAGGAGTACCCCATCCCCTACGCGCTGTCGGTCGGCACCGTCCGCTCCGGCGACTGGGCGAGCAGCGTGCCCGATCTGCTGGTCGCCGAGGGCCGGCTGGGCGTGCGGCTCGGCGAGGACCCGGCCGCGGCCCGGGCCGAGCTGGAGGAGTGCGTGGCCCGGGCCTGCGCCGCCGACCCCTGGCTCAGCGCGCACCCGGCCGTCGTCACCTGGCCGGGCGGCCAGTTCGCGAGCGGCCGGCTGCCCGCAGGCCACCCGCTGCGGGACGCCGTCGCGACGGCGCACGCCGACGCGACGGGCGGTCCCGGGCCGCGGGAGCGCGGGGCGCCGTACGGCAGCGATCTGCGGCTGTACGCGGCGGAGGGCATCCCGACCCTGCAGTACGGGCCCGGTGACGTACGCCTCGCGCACAGCGCACGGGAGCGGGTTTCGCTCGCCGAAGTCACGAACGTGGCACGCGCACTCGCGTTGACGATCTTGCGCACGGTCGGAATCAAATGAAGAGAAGGTAAGAAGTCGGCTCTTACGATTACCCCCTGTACCTGCTGTTACTACAGATAGTGGCCAGCTTTTCGTCGTCTTCGTTGCTGCATTCCAGTGACAGCCGGGTCGCAGCCCGTTCGGCTCCATGGAAGCCTCGAAGGTGCGCGCAAGTGGGGGATCCGTCCAGTGGGGGATCTGTCACAGCACAGGAGACAAACGTGAAATCCACGCTTCGTACCCGCTCTGCCCGTGTCCTCGCCGTCGGTGCCGTCGCCGTCACCCTGGTGGCGGTCGGGGCCGTAGGTGCCTTCGCCGCCGCGCCTGCCTCGACGGCGCAGAACACGACCGTGACGGCCGCCTCGATCACCGTCCAGCCGTCGCACACCGAGCTGAAGCCGGGTCAGTCCGTGACGTTCGCGGGCCACACCGAGGGCCTGAGGGCCGGCGACATGCTGACGCTTCAGCGGTACGTCGGCAGTCAGTGGGTCACCGTGAAGAGCCTCAAGGTGCAGGGCGACACCTTCACCTTCTCCGCCGTCAAGCTCCCCAACCGCGGCATGGAGAAGTTCCGGGTGATCCACGCCAAGGCGATGTCGCCGACGGTGACGATCAACGTGCGGTGACGCCGCGAGCCTGACGCCACAAGGCTGAGGGGCGCCCCGGATCCCGGGGCGCCCCTTCCGTCTGTCCGGTGTGCGCGACAAACGTCCGGAATTCCGTCGCCGTGACCGCTGCGGAGCCGAGTGCGGCGCTCCATAGGGAATTCGGCGCGCATTTCCCTTTATGCGGTCACGATGTCATCCGGTCACGATGTCACGTGCGTCACAACGCCGTCGGAGTTGCTCTGTCGAGTGGTCCGGTGACGCCGGTTCAGGGCCACACCAGGCAATAGGGCTGATGCCCCGCCTCATGCAGTCGATGGCTGAAATCCTGCCATTCGTGGAGCAGCTGGTACACGTTGAAGGCGTCACGCGGCCCGCCCCGGTCCGGCACCGTGGACCAGATGAACGCCGCGGCGCCCACCGCCTCCTCGCCGATGCCGCGCAGGGGGTCGACGACCGTCATGGGGAGCTTGACCACCGCGTAGTCGGGGTGCAGGACGACCAGTTCCAGCGGCGGAACCTTGTGCAGCGGGACGCCCTCGATGCCCGTGAGGACCATCGCCGCCATCGTCTCCGGCTTGATCTTGGTGAACATGCCGCCCATGCCCAGCTCGTCGCCGCCGAGCTCTTCGGGACGCATCGAGATCGGGACCCGGGCCGCGGTGGCGCCGTCGGGCGCACCGAAGTACTTGTACGTCACCCCCACCCGGCCACCATTCCCGCTTCCTGCCCCGAGTCCGTCCAACCTACGGTTCGCGTGGTCCATGCCATCCATACGCGACAGCCGGTCGATCCGCTCAGGTCCACCCTGCGCACCCTGCGCCTGACGTCTCTCGCTCGTCTCCTCCGCGTCGCGTCGGTGCCTTCCCTGCCGGGCACGCCGAGGACCGAGGTCATCGGTCCCCTCGCCCAGTCCGCCACCGCGATGCATATCTCCACCCGACTGCTTTTCTAGGATGCGAAGGCCCCGCTGCGCAACCCGATCATCGTGTCAGTGACCTCCCCCACGTTCGTCCGCCGAAACGTGCGGTGAAACACCTGTCCGCAGGATCTTCGCAGCCTCTGACACCATGGCTTGTGTGAGCTATCCGTACGAAGCCCCAGTTTCGCAGACTCTTTTCGAGCGCGCGGCGGCCGTCACGCCCGGCGGCGTGAACTCTCCGGTACGCGCCTTCCGCGCCGTGGGCGGTACGCCCCGGTTCATGGTGTCCGGTGACGGTCCCTATTTGACCGATGCCGACGGACGCGAATATGTCGATCTTGTTTGTTCGTGGGGGCCCATGATCCTCGGGCATTCCCACCCCGAGGTGATCGCCGCCGTCCAGGAGGCCGTCTCGCGCGGCACCTCCTTCGGTACGCCCGGTGAGGGCGAGGTCGCGCTCGCCGAGGAGATCGTCGCCCGGGTCCGGCCCCTCGAGCAGGTGCGCCTCGTCTCCAGCGGGACGGAAGCCACCATGTCGGCGATCCGGCTCGCCCGCGGGTTCACCCGGCGGTCCAAGGTGATCAAGTTCGCCGGGTGCTATCACGGACACGTCGACTCCCTCCTTGCCGCCGCCGGCTCCGGGGTCGCGACGTTCGCGCTGCCCGACACCCCCGGAGTCACCGGTGCCCAGGCCGGCGACACCGTCGTCCTCCCCTACAACGATCTGGACGCCGTCCGCACCGCGTTCGCCGTCCACCCCGGCGAGATCGCCTGCGTGATCACCGAGGCCTCGCCCGGGAACATGGGGGTCGTTCCGCCGTTGCCGGGGTTCAACCAGGGGCTCAAGGATCTCTGCGAGGAGAACGGCGCTCTCTATATCTCCGACGAGGTCATGACCGGCTTCCGCACCAGCAAGGCCGGCTGGTACGGGATCGACGAGGTCGAGCCCGACCTCATGACGTTCGGCAAGGTGATGGGTGGCGGCTTCCCCGCCGCCGCGTTCGGCGGACGTGCGGACGTCATGGCGCATCTGGCCCCGGCCGGGCCCGTCTACCAGGCCGGCACCCTCTCCGGGAACCCGGTCGCCACCGCCGCCGGTCTGGCCCAACTGCGGCTGCTCGACGACGCCGCGTACGAGAGGGTCGACGCGGTCTCGGCCGAGATCCGTACGCTCGTCACGGACGCGCTGACCAAGGAAGGCGTGGCGCACCGGCTGCAGAACGCCTCCAACATGTTCTCCGTGTTCTTCACCGACCGGCCGGTGCACAATTACGAGGACGCCAAGAGCCAGGAGTCCTTCCGGTTCACGGCGTTCTTCCACTCCCTTCTCTCCCAGGGCGTCTACCTGCCGCCCTCTTCTTTCGAATCCTGGTTCGTCTCCACCGCCCACGACGAGCGGGCGATCCAGCAGATCGCCGACGCCCTTCCGGCGGCGGCCCGTGCAGCAGCGGAGGCCACGGCAGCATGAGTGACATCACCGTCGTCCACCTGATGCGGCACGGCGAGGTCGCCAACCCCGACGGGGTGCTGTACGGGCGGCTGCCCGGCTACCACCTGTCCGAACTGGGCCGGCAGATGGCCGAGCGGGTCGCCGAGCACCTCTCCTCCCGGGACATCACCCACGTCGTCGCCTCCCCGCTGGAGCGGGCGCAGGAGACGGCCACCCCGATCGCCAAGGCGCACGGTCTCGACCTCGCGGTCGACGAGCGGCTGATCGAGGCCGAGAACGTCTTCCAGGGCAAGACCTTCGGGGTCGGGGACGGCGCGCTGCGGCGCCCCGAGAACTGGAAGCACCTCGTCAACCCGTTCAAGCCGTCCTGGGGCGAGCCGTACGTGGAGCAGGTCGTCCGGATGATGGGGGCGCTGGACGCCGCCAAGGACGCGGCGCGCGGCCACGAGGCCGTGTGCGTCAGCCACCAGCTGCCGATCTGGATCGTGCGCAGCTTCGTGGAGAAGCGCCGGCTGTGGCACGACCCGCGCAAGCGGCAGTGCACGCTGGCGTCCCTGACCACCTTCACGTATCAGGGCGACAGGATCGTGTCGGTGGGGTACACCGAGCCGGCCCGGGACCTGGTGCCGGCCCATCTGCTCGCGGGTGCCAAGCCGATCAAGGGCAAGGACAAGGCGTTCGGGGCCTGAGGACCGGCGCCCCGGTGACGGCGTACGCCTTAAGCCAAGGCGTACGCTTCATCACAAGACGTACGCAGTCCTGCCATATGATCGTTTCTTCGTAAAATCCGCTCCACGTAGTCGAGTTCGGCGGAACCTTCGTCTTCATTGCGCCCTCTCATTGTGTGACCACTGAGAGGGCGCAATGAGATGGGGACGGAATGCGGGAGATCAGCCGACGGGGACTGATGGGGCTCGGGGCGGGTGCGGCCGCCGCGATGGGGCTGGCGGGATGCGGTACCCAGCAGCACGACGACGCGAAGCCCGGCCGTGGTTCCGGCAAGAGCACTCCCCGTGCCTCCAGCAGCCCCACGGCCACCGCACGCCCCCTCGGTGACGGCTCGACCTCGGCCACCGGCAAGCAGCCCAACCAGCCGGACAAGCCGGTGCCCCTGGAGCCCGGCCAGACGCCGCCGCAGTTCGTCGTCTTCTCCTGGGACGGCGCCGGAGAGGTCGGCAACGGGCTCTTCCCGCGCTTTCTCGACCTCGCCAAGGAGCACGGCGCGCACATGACCTTCTTCCTCTCCGGGCTCTATCTACTGCCCGAGTCGAAGAAGCGCACCTACCTCCCGCCGAACAACGCGCCGGGTGCCTCCGACATCGGCTATCTGACGGACGCGCACATCCGCTCCACCCTGCAGAACGTGCGCCGCGCCTGGCTCGAGGGCCATGAGATAGGCACCCATTTCAACGGGCACTTCTGCTCCGGTTTCGGCACCGTCGCGCACTGGACGCCCAAGCAGTGGCGCAGCGAGATCGACCAGGCCAAGTCCTTCGTCAAGGAATGGCGGACCAATACCGGGTTCACCGATCTGCCGTCGCTGCCCTTCGACTACGACAAGGAACTGATCGGCGGCCGGACCCCCTGCCTCCTCGGCCAGGACAACCTGCTGCCCACGGCCCGCGAACTCGGCTGGCGCTACGACGCCTCCTCGCCCGGCGGCCGGCAGCGCTGGCCGGAGAAGCGCCAGGGCCTGTGGGACTTCCCGCTCCAGCTGGTCCCGTTCCCCGGGCGCAGCTTCGAGGTCCTGTCGATGGACTACAACATGCTCGCCAACCAGTCGATCCGGACGACGCAGGCTCCCTCGTCCAACTACCCGGGCTGGCGTACCCAGGCGGCGAACGCCTACATATCCGGATTCCGGCGGGCATATGAGACCAATCGTGCACCGTTCTTCATAGGTAACCACTTCGAGCACTGGAACGGCGGCATCTACATGGACGCTGTCGAAGAGGCGTTCAAGCACATAGCCCGTGAGAAGGAGAAGGGCGCCGACGTACGACTCGTCTCCTTCCGGCAGTTCACGGACTGGCTCGATGTGCAGCGGCCCGAGGTCGTGCGCAAGCTGCAGTCGCTGGACGTGGGGCAGAAGCCGGCCGGGGGCTGGACGACGTTTCTCGCGGCAGCTGGCAAGAAGGCTTCGGGCGCCCCGTCGAAAGCCGCCTGAAACGCGGTTTTCCACCCACAAGGGGGGTGCGCAAGATCCCCGGAACGGACATGCGAAACTTTTCACATGAGTGCCGCCTGCCGCACCCCCCAACGCCTGAACCGGACCCGCAGCCGCCGACGCGCCGCCCTGGCCACCGCCGGGGCCGCCATGGCGGCGCTGGTGCTGTCCGCCTGCTCCTCCGGGGGCACCTCAGGGGGCTCCGGCAACACCAACTTCATCACCGGCAAGGACGGCATCGCGACCGTCAAGAAGGGCGAGCGGGCCGCCGCTCCCGACCTGTCCGGGCCGACGATCGACGGCAAGCAGCTGGACGTCGCCGCCTACAAGGGCAAGGTCGTCGTCATCAACGTCTGGGGCTCCTGGTGCCCACCGTGCCGCGCCGAGGCGTCGAACTTCGTCAAGGTCGCCCAGGACACGGCCGGCAAGGGCGTCCAGTTCGTCGGCATCAACACCCGTGACACCAGCACCCAGCCGGCCCGCGCCTTCGAGAAGCAGTACGGGGTGCCGTACCCGAGTCTGTACGACCCGACCGGAAAGCTGATGCTCCGCTTCAAGCAGGGCACGCTCAACCCGCAGGCGATCCCCTCCACGCTGGTCATCGACCGGGAGGGGAAGATCGCCGCGCGCACGCTGCAGGCGCTCAGCGAGGACAAGCTGCGCGCGATGCTCGCCCCGGTACTCGCGGAGAAGTGACGTGACCGGAGTGTCCACTCTCGCCGCGGCCACCGATCCCAACCAGACGGTACTCAACGGGGCCCTGCTGCTCGCCGTGCCGGTGGCGGTGCTCGGGGGTCTCGTCTCCTTCTTCTCCCCGTGCGTTCTGCCGCTCGTCCCCGGTTACCTCTCGTATGTGACGGGGGTCACCGGCAGCGATCTGGCGGAGGCGCGGCGCGGGCGGATGGTCACCGGCGCCTCCCTGTTCGTGATCGGGTTCACCGTCGTCTTCGTCTCCGGCGGGGCGCTGTTCGGGTATTTCGGGCAGACGCTGCAGGAGTACAGGGACACCGTGTCCAAGGTGCTCGGCGTCCTCATGATCCTGCTGGGCGTCTTCTTCATGGGGCTGATGCCCTGGCTGACCCAGCGGGAGTTCCGTTTCCACAAGCGGCCGATGGCCGGGCTGATCGGCGCGCCGCTGCTGGGCGCGCTGTTCGGGATCGGCTGGACCCCGTGCATCGGCCCGACCCTCGCCTCCGTGCTGGCGCTCTCCTCCAACCAGGCGAGCGCGGGCCGCGGGGCCCTGCTGACCGTCGCCTACTGCCTCGGTCTCGGGGTGCCCTTCGTGCTCGCCGCGGTCGCCTTCCGCAAGGCGCTCGGTGCCTTCGGCTGGGTCAAGCGCCACTATGTCTGGGTGATGCGCATCGGCGGCACGATGATGATCGTGACCGGTGTGCTGCTGCTGACCGGCGCCTGGGACAGCCTCGTGCAGGACATGCAGACCTGGTCCAACGGCTTCACGGTGGGGATCTGACCCATGAGCGACACACGGAGCACCGACGTGCACAGCGACGGAACCCCTGGAACATCGGCGCGGACCAGCGAGCCCGGTACCCCCGCGAACGCCACCGAGTCCGACCTCGGCGAGGCCGCCTCGCAGCTGTCCACCGCCCCCGTCGAGACGGCCGTGCCCGGCTCCTTCGGCGGTTCCCGGGCGCCCGGCGCCAAGGGCTGGATCACCTGGATCCTGCGGGAGACCGTCGGCTGGGCCCGCTGGTTCTGGCGGCAGTTGACCTCCATGCGGGTCGCGCTGCTCCTGCTGTTCCTGCTCTCGCTCGGGGCGATCCCCGGGTCGCTCATCCCGCAGTCCGGCACCGACGCGCTGAAGGTGCAGGACTTCATGACCGCCCACAGGACGCTGGGCCCGGTCTACGAGAAGCTCGGGCTGTTCCATGTGTACAGCTCGGTGTGGTTCTCGGCGATCTACATCCTGCTGTTCGTCTCCCTCATCGGCTGCATCGTGCCGCGCAGCTGGCAGTTCGTCGGCCAGCTCAGGGGCCGCCCGCCGGCCGCGCCCAAGCGGCTGACCCGGCTGCCCGCGTACGCGACCTGGCGCACCGACGCCGACCCCGAGCAGGTCCGCGAGGTCGCGCTGAAGGTGCTCAAGCGGCGCCGTTTCCGTGCCCATGTCGCCGGTGACGCCGTCGCCGCCGAGAAGGGCTATCTGCGCGAGGCCGGGAACCTGGCCTTCCACGTCGCCCTCGTGGTGATGCTGGTCGCCTTCGCCTGGGGCCAGCTCTACAAGTCCGAGGGCAACAAGCTGGTCGTGGAGGGCGACGGGTTCTCCAACACCCTCACGCAGTACGACGACTTCAAGTCGGGCAACCTCTTCACCGACGACGACCTCGTGCCGTTCAGCTTCAAGCTGGACAAGTTCGCCGCCACGTACGAGCGCACGGGCCCGAACAAGGGCACCCCGCGCACCTACCAGGCCGGTCTCACCTACAGCGTGGGCGCCTACGGCAAGGACAAGAGGACCACCATCAAGGTCAACGAGCCGCTGAACATCGGCGACGCGAAGGTCTACCTCGTCAGCCACGGGTACGCCCCCACGGTCACCGTCCGCGACGGCAAGGGCGACGTCGTCTACCACGACGCCGTGCCGCTGCTGCCCCTCGACCCCAACGTGACCTCGCAGGGCGCGATCAAGGTGCTGGACGGCTACCGGAACGCCCAGGGCCAGCAGGAGCAACTCGGCTTCCTCGCGGTCTTCGTGCCGACCTTCGCCGGAGCCGGCAAGGGCACGATGTTCTCGCAGTTCCCGGCGCTCGACTACCCGGTGCTCGCGCTGAACGCGTACCACGGGGACCTGGGCGTCAACGCGGGCCTCCCACAGAACGTGTACCAGCTGGACACCAAGAACCTGAAGCAGTTCAAGGACGCGAGCGGCGCCATCCTCAAGTCCCGTCTGCTGCCCGGTGAGACCATGACGCTGCCCGGCGGCAACGGCTCGATCACCTTCGACAAGGACATCAAGGCCTGGGCCGGCTTCCAGATCGTCCAGCAGCCCGGCACCGGCTGGGCGCTCGGCGCCGCGATGACCGCGATCTTCGGACTGGCCGCCTCGCTGTTCATCCACCGCCGCCGCGTCTGGGTGCGCGCGACGACCGGAGCCGACGGCGTGACCGTCGTCGAGATGGCGGGTCTCGGCCGCAGCGAGTCCACGAGGCTGCCCGAGGAACTCGGCGACCTGGCCGCGCTCGTCCACGACCAGGCACCCACGACAATCGACGACGAACCGTCCCCGGACGCCGACCCCGATCAGGAGCCGGGCGCCGCAACCTCCGTACCCGTCGCTGAAGGGGCTCAGAAGAAGTGACCCTCGCCACCGCCACCAACGAACACCTCGCGAACATCAGCAACACGCTGATCTACTCCGCGATGGCCGTCTACACCCTGGCGTTCTTCACCTACATCGCCGAATGGATCTTCGGTAGCCGCAGCAGGGTCGCCCGTACGGCGAACGCGCTCACCGCCGACGGCGCGAAGAAGGCGGAGGGGCCCGCCGTCACGGTCCGGAAGGCCGGGGGCACCGCGGTGCTCGAGCGGCCGAAGGTCGTCACCCGCGCCGCGGCCGGCGCCCGTGACGTCCCGGACGGCCCCGGCGCCCACGGCGGCGACGAGCAGGGCGACCTCTACGGCCGGATCGCCGTCTCGCTCACGGCGCTGGCCTTCCTCGTCGAACTCGTCGGCGTCATCGCCCGCGCGGCGTCCGTACAGCGGGCGCCCTGGGGCAACATGTACGAGTTCAACATCACCTTCTCCACGGTCGCCGTCGGTGTGTACCTCGCGCTGCTCGCCCTGAAGAAGAACGTGCGCTGGCTGGGTCTCTTCCTCACCACCACGGTCCTGCTCGACCTCGGTCTCGCCGTCACCGTCCTGTACACGGCCAGCGACCAGCTCGTCCCGGCCCTCCACTCGTACTGGCTGTACATCCACGTCTCCACCGCCATCATCTGCGGTGCGGTCTTCTATGTCGGCGCGGTCGGCACGCTCCTCTATCTCTTCAAGGACTCGTACGAGAACAAGCTGCAGAACGGCGGCAAGCCCGGCACGTTCGCCACGTCCGTCCTGGAGCGGCTTCCCGCCTCCGCCTCCCTCGACAAGTTCGCCTACCGCGTGAACGCCGCGGTCTTCCCCCTGTGGACGTTCACGATCATCGCGGGCTCCATCTGGGCGGAGTCCGCATGGGGCCGCTACTGGGGCTGGGACCCCAAGGAGACCTGGGCCTTCATCACCTGGGTCGCGTACGCCTGCTATCTGCACGCCCGTTCCACGGCCGGCTGGAAGGGCCGCAAGGCGGCCTACATCGCGCTCATCGCCTTCGGCTGCTGGTTGTTCAACTACTACGGCGTCAACATCTTCGTGACCGGCAAGCACTCCTACGCGGGCGTCTAGTCCTCCTGCCGCACAGGCCGGTTCCGTGGCGTGAGCCACCGGAACCGGCCTGTGTCGTTCGCACGCGGCCCCGGCGGGACGGCCCGGCACCTGCAACACGTGCGGAACATCCGCTCGCGGGCGAGGCTGGTGTCATGACCGATCCCATCGAAGAGGGCACCGCCGAGCACCGTGGGGACGTGCACGTACGGCACTACCTGCTGCACCTGCCCCGGCCCGTGGAGGAGGTCTGGCCCGCCCTGGCAACCGCCGCGGGTCTTGGCTGCTGGCTGGCCGCCGCCGAGCCGTTCGAACCACGGCTCGGCGGCGAGGTGGGACTGAGCCTGCCCGGTGGAACGGTCCGGGGCCGCGTCACCGCGTGGGACGTGGAACGGGTCGCCGAGTACACCGTGGAGCGCCGCGGCCGTATCCGCTTCCATCTGGAACCGGGCCGTCCCGAGGGGACCACGGTGCGCTTCACGCACGAGTCCGAGGAGGACACGGACCCGGGCTGGCGGGAACGCTTCGAGCGCCTGCTCGCGTATGTGGGAGGCCGCGGCGGCTGAGCCGTCGCACGCTCCTCGGCCCGGTGTTTCGGCCGACGGAGAGCGGAGGCATGGATCAGGCACAGGCGCACGAGACGCTCGCCACCGCGGTCGCGGAGGCCCTGTGGAATGAGGACTTCGGAACGTGACTGAGCCCCGCATCCCCACCATCGATCTGCGACCCTGGCTGGACGGCGCCCCGGACGCCCGCGCCCGTACCGCGCGCACCGTCGACGACGCCCTGCGCAGCGCCGGTTTCCTGCTGGTCACCGGGCACGGCGTGACCGCGTCCCTGCGCGCCCGGATCCGTGCCGCGGCGCGGACGTTCTTCGTGCTACCCGCCGAGATCAAGGAGAAGTACGCGGCCCGGGTCGGCGGTCGCGGCTGGCTCGGCCCCGGCACCGAGGCCAACGGCTACTCCGAGGGCACCGAGACCCCGCCCGACCTCAAGGAGTCGCTGACCTTCGCCACGCACGAGCCGTTCGAGGACCCGGAGATCAACGCGCAGTGGTACGCGCCCAACGTCTGGCCGCGGGAGGTGCCGGAGTTGCGGGTGCTGTGCGAGGAGTACCTGGCGCGGATGAGCGAGCTGGAGAACCGGTTGCTGTCGCTGCTCGGCGAGGCCCTGGGGCTCGAACAGGACTTCTTCACGCGCCATATGGCACATCCGACGTACGGGTTCAACATCAACTGGTACCCGGGTACGGAGCTCGTCGGCGAGCCCGAGCCGGGCCAGTTCCGCATCGGCCCGCACACCGACTTCGGAACCGTCACGATCCTCGACCGGCAGGCCGGCAAGGGAGGACTCCAGGTCCACACGGACGACGGCGGCTGGCAGGACGCGCCCTACGACCCGGCGGTCTTCACCATCAACATCGGTGACCTGATGGCCCGTTGGACGGGCGACCGCTGGCGTTCGGGCCGCCATCGGGTTCTGCCGCCGCCGGCCGACGCGCCCGCCGAGGAGCTGATGTCCCTTGTCTACTTCGGCGAGTGCACCCCGGGCACCGTCGTCGAGTCGGTACCGGCGCCGGTGGGGCGGGTGGCGTACGAGCCGGTCGACTCGCATGTGTATCTGCGGGAGAAGCTCGACTCGATCACGGTCCGCTGAGCCCTGCGCCGGCCCCGTGCCGGACCGCGGACGGAACCAGGGCCGGACGCCACCCTGGTTCCAGGGTCAGGGCCTCGCCCTCAGTCCTGGGGCTCCTCGCCGCGTTCCCGGCGCCGCAGTTCGTCCTCGCGCCGGCGCAGGTCGGCCTCCCAGTCCTTCAGGAGCGCCTCGTCCTTCTTGTTCTCTTCCTTCAATGTCTTCAGGAAGGCGGGGTTGTCGTCGGGCGCGATCCACTCCATGCGGTGGTTGCGGTGCCACTCGGAGGGCGTGGCTCCGTTCGCCGGGGCCTGGCGCACCTTGCCCGCCACGAACCAGGCGATCGGGCCGACCAGCACTTCCCCGAAGAGCAGGATGATGATGACCCAGACCACCTTGGGCAGCCCCCGGATCTGCGTCTCGGGGGTGTTGAGGCAGTCGATGAAGGCGTATATCCACAGCGCCAGGACCAGCAGGTAGGGCAGATACCTGAACATGGTGGTGCGATCCCCCAGGAGTCGGCGACGGGGCATGAGAGGGCCCCGGTGACGGGGCAAGGTTAGCCGGTACCGGATACTGGGACGCATGGCCTACGACGATCTTCGGTCCCTGCTCCGGGCGCTGGACCGCGAGGGGGACCTCAAGCGCATCAAAGCCGAGGTCGACCCCTATCTGGAGGTCGGGGAGATCGTCGACCGGGTCCAGAAGTCCGGCGGGCCCGCGCTGCTCTTCGAGAACGTGCGCGGCTCGAGCATGCCCCTCGCCATGAACGTGTTCGGTACCGACCGGCGTCTGCTCAAGGCCCTCGGCCTGAAGTCGTACGGCGAGATCTCCGACCGGATCGGCGGACTGCTGAAGCCGGAACTGCCGCACGGATTCGTCGGGGTGCGCGAGGCGTTCGGGAAACTCGGGGCGATGGCCCACGTACCGCCCAAGAAGGTCAAGTCCGACAATGCCCTCGTGCAGGAAGTCGTCCTGCGCGGCGACGAGGTGGACCTCGACACCCTGCCGGCCCTCTTCACCTGGCCCCAGGACGGCGGCTCCTTCTTCAACCTCGGGCTCACCCACACCAAGGACCCGGAGACCGGGATCCGCAATCTCGGTCTGTACCGCCTCCAGCGCCACGACAAGCGCACCATCGGCATGCACTGGCAGATCCACAAGGACAGCCGCAACCACTACCAGGTGGCGGCGAGGCGCGGCGAGAAGCTCCCCGTCGCGATCGCCTTCGGATGTCCGCCGGCCGTGACGTACGCCTCCACCGCGCCGCTGCCCGGCGACATCGACGAGTACCTCTTCGCCGGGTTCATCGCGGGCAAGCGGATCGAGATGGTCGACTGCAAGACGGTCCCGCTCCAGGTGCCCGCCAACGCCGAGGTCGTGCTGGAGGGCTGGCTGGAGCCCGGGGAGATGCTGCCCGAGGGGCCGTTCGGCGACCACACCGGCTTCTACACGCCGCAGGAGCCCTTCCCCGCCCTGACGATCGACTGCGTGACGATGCGCCGCCGCCCTCTGCTCCAGTCGATCGTGGTGGGCCGCCCCCCGACGGAGGACGGTCCCCTCGGCCGGGCGACCGAGCGGTTCTTCCTGCCGTTGCTGAAGATCATCGTGCCGGACATCGTGGACTACCACCTCCCCGAGGCGGGCGGTTTCCACAACTGTGCGATCGTCTCGATCGACAAGAAGTACCCCAAGCACGCCCAGAAGGTGATGCACGCCGTCTGGGGTGCGCACATGATGTCCCTCACCAAGCTGATCGTGGTCGTCGACGCCGACTGCGACGTCCACGATCTGCACGAGGTCGCCTGGCGTGCCCTCGGCAACACGGACTACGCCCGTGACCTCACGGTCGTCGAAGGCCCGGTCGACCACCTCGACCACGCCTCCTACCAGCAGTTCTGGGGTGGGAAGGCAGGCATCGACGCCACGAAGAAGTGGCCCGAGGAGGGGTACACGAGGGACGGGGGCTGGCCCGACATGGTCCTGTCCGACCCGGAGACGGCGGCGAAGGTGACCCGCCGCTGGAAGGAGTACGGCCTGTGAGCAGCGCCTCCGCCGCGATCCCGCAGCCGGGACGCACCAAGGCATTCCTTCGCCTGGTGATGATCGAGCACTCCGTCTTCGCGCTCCCCTTCGCGTACATCGCCGCGCTGACCGCGATGTACCAGTGGGACCGGAACATCCACTGGGGCCGGCTGTTCCTGGTCACCGTCGCCATGGTGGGCCTGCGCACCTTCGCCATGGCGGCGAACCGGATCATCGACCGGGAGATCGACGCCCGCAATCCGCGCACGGCCCACCGTGAACTGGTCACCGGCGCGATGTCGGTGCGGCACGCCTGGACGGGCGCACTGATCGCGCTGGTCTTCTTCCTGGGCTCCGCGGCGCTGCTCAACCCGCTGTGCCTGGCGCTCGCCCCCATCGCGGTGATCCCGATGGTGGTGTATCCGTACGGCAAGAGGTTCACCAACTTCCCGCAGGCCATCCTCGGACTCGCCCAGGCGATGGGCCCGGTCGGCGCCTGGCTGGCGATCACCGGCAGGTGGGACTGGGACGCGGTCATCCTCGGGCTCGCGGTCGGGATCTGGATCGGCGGCTTCGACCTGATCTACGCCTGCCAGGACGTGCAGACGGACCGCGAGATCGGGGTCATGTCGGTGCCCGCCCGCTTCGGCGTGCCGGCGGCGATCTGGGGCGCCCGGGTGTGCCACACGGTCGTGACGGTCCTGTTCGTCTGGTACGCGGCCGTCACCAGCGCCGGATTCTTCTTCTGGCTCGGTCTGGTGATCGTGGCGGGGGCCTTCGTCTACGAGCACTCGATCGTGCGGCCCCACGACCTGAGCCGATTGAACCGGGCGTTCTTCAGCGTCAACGGATTCATCGGTATCGCCCTGTTCGTGTGTGCGCTCCTTGACCTTCTGGTTCGGGGCCTGAGCGTGTGAGTACGGCGCGGCCTACCAACGGGTGCAGGGCCCCAGGGAGTCGACCGTGACCGTCTCGGGCATCGACCGCATGCTCGCGCGGCTCAGCAAGCCGGCGGACATCTTCCCCGGCTGTCTGACGGAGATGGTCGAGGGCGGCATCGGAAGGCCGACGCTCACCACCGGCCGCCTTCCGGTGGACCCGAAAGCGCGCGACCGGTCCTGACACCGGCCCCAACCCCCCGCCGGAACAGGAACGCCGCCGCCACCCCCGCCACCAGACCGATCAGATGGCCCTGCCAGCTGACGTTCGTCTGGGCGGGCGAGAGGCCCATCAGGATCGAGCCGCCCCACACCGCGCCGACCAGCAGGCCGACCAGGATGCCGAGCGGGCGGCGCTCGACGAGGCCGCCGGCCACGAGGAAGCCGAACAGTCCGAAGATGAGGCCGGAGGCGCCCGCGGTGTTGGTATGCGCCGGGGCGATGAGCCATACGCCCAGGCCGTCCGCCACGATGATCAGCAGACAGACCGCGGCGAACCGGCGCAGTCCGCCGAGGGCCGCCAGGAAGCCGAGGACCAGCAGCGGCACGCTGTTGGCCGCGACATGGGCGAAGCCGAAGTGGATGAAGGCGGCGGGAACGACGTCGACCAGCTCGGAGGCGGTGCGCGGCATGATGCCGAGCCCGTCCAGGGCGTGGCCGCTCACCACGTCCACCACTTCGAGCAGCCACAGCAGAGCCACCCACCCCACCATCAGCTTGGCCGCCGCCTTGGCGCGGTCGCTCTGCGACCACTCGGGCTTCGCACCCTGCATGGCACCCCCCACCCCTCGCTGATCCCCTCCGGTGAACGGCGGGGCCCCCTTGGCCGGTTCCCGCCCCGCGGCGCCGGATAGGCTCGGTGTCGTGAACCCAGTCAAGCCAGGAGAGACGTCGCGTACGCCTTGGATCGTAGGGGTGTCCGGCGCCTCCGGCACCCCGTATGCCGCTGCCGTGCTGCGCGCACTGCTCGCCGCGGGCGAGAGTGTCGATCTGGTCGTCTCCCGCGCCTCGCGGCTCACTCTGCTGGACGAGACGGGGATCGCCTTCCGCGACGCGCACTGGCGGGACGACCTGAGGGAATGGCTGGGGCGGGGCGCCGACGGCAAGCCCGGGACGTTCACGGTCGACGTCGACGGGGACCGCGTACGGCACTGGAGCGCCGGCGACCTGGCCGCCGGGCCGGCCTCCGGGTCGTACCCCGCCAAGGGGATGCTGATCGTGCCCGCGTCGACGGCGTGTGTGGCCGGTGTCGCCCTCGGGCTCTCGAAAGACCTGTTGCAGCGGGCCGCGAGCGTGACGCTCAAGGAGCGGCGGCCGCTGGTCGTCGCCGTGCGGGAGACCCCGCTCGGTGGGCAGACCCTCAGGCATCTGGTGGCCCTGGACGAGGCGGGCGCGGTCGTGCTGCCCGCGTCGCCGGCGTTCTACGCCGGGGCGACGCACATCCAGGACCTCGTCGACTTCGTCGCCGGGCGGGTGCTGGACGCGGCAGAGGTGCCGCACCGGCTGTACCGGCGCTGGAAGGGAGAGCTCGGGGGAGGCTCGCGGCCCGACGAGTAGAGGCTGACGGATTCTGCGCAGCGTCCTCCGATGACGCTCCGGGACAGTGGTCCATCACTGATCGTATGAATGATTCTCAGGGCTCCGGCTCTGCACGCCTTGATTTCTATACGTAAACCTTCAGTAACGCCGAACAATGAAAGGCTTAGGACCTATGGATGCCGTTGACAGGCAGCTCATTCAGGCCCTGCGCGAGAACGGCAGGGCCTCTTATGCCGAGCTCGGCCGGCTCGTGGGCCTCTCCGGGCCCAGCGTCACCGACCGCATCAACCGCCTGGAGGCGGCCGGCGTCATCACCGGCTACCGCGCCACCGTGGACGCCGCCTCCCTCGGTCTCGGCGTCACCGCCCTGATCGGCATCTCGCTGTCCGACGCCGCCGACCACGAGGACGTGGCGCGCCGTCTGAGGGACCTTCACGAGATCGAGGACTGCTGGTTCATCGCCGGCGACGACTCCTTCATGCTCAAGGTGCGCGCGAGCGACGTGGACGGCCTGGAGAAGACCATCCGCCGGCTGTCCGGCACCAAGGGTGTCTCCCGTACGCGCACCACGATCGTGCTGTCCACGAAGTGGGAGAACCGGGTGGGCGAGCTTCCCGAACAGAGCTAGGCGCACGGCGCCGTATGGGGGCGCCGTCCGTCCGGAGGGCGGGGGGTACGGTTGGCAGGATTCGTCCAAGGGAGAGGCAGAAGCATGGATGTCGGGCTCAAGCGCGAGCTGGAGGACAAGGTCCGGGCCGGTGAGCGGCTGACCCGCGAGGACGGCATCGCGCTGTACGAGTCGGACGACCTGGCGTGGCTCGGCGGTCTCGCGCACGAGGTGCGGACCCGCAAGAACGGTGACGTGGTCCACTTCAACGTCAACCGCCACCTCAACATGACGAACGTGTGCACCGCCTCCTGCGCCTACTGCTCCTTCCAGCGCAAGCCGGGCGAGAAGGACGCGTACACGATGCGCATCGAGGAGGCGGTCAAGCTCGCCAAGGCGATGGAGTCGGACAACCTCACCGAGCTGCACATCGTCAACGGCCTGCATCCCAACCTGCCGTGGCGCTACTACCCGCGCTCGCTGCGCGAGCTGAAGGCGGCGCTGCCGAATGTCTCGCTGAAGGCGTTCACCGCGACGGAGATCCACCACTTCGAGACGATCTCCGGTCTGACGGCCTCCGAGATCCTGGACGAGCTGATCGACGCCGGACTGGAGTCGCTGACCGGCGGCGGCGCCGAGATCTTCGACTGGGAGGTCCGGCAGCACATCGTCGACCACAGGACCCACTGGGAGGACTGGTCGCGCATCCACCGCCTGGCGCACGAGAAGGGTCTGAAGACCCCGTGCACCATGCTGTACGGCCACATCGAGGAGCCGCGCCACCGCGTGGACCACGTGCTGCGGCTGCGTGAACTCCAGGACGAGACCGGCGGCTTCCAGGTCTTCATCCCGCTGCGCTACCAGCACGACTTCGTGGACATGAAGGACGGCAAGATCCGCAACCGCCTTCAGGAGCGCACCCAGATGGCGACGGGGGCCGAGGCCCTGAAGACCTTCGCGGTCTCGCGTCTGCTGTTCGACAACATCCAGCACGTCAAGGTGTTCTGGGTCATGCACGGTGTGCAGACCGCGCAGCTGGCCCTCCAGCACGGTGCCGACGACATGGACGGCTCGGTCGTCGAGTACAAGATCACGCACGATGCGGACAACTTCGGCACGCCGAACAAGCTGACCCGCGAGGACCTGCTCGACCTGATCCGTGACGCGGGCTTCCGGCCGGTGGAGCGCAACACCCGGTACGAGATCATCCGCGAGTACGAGGGCTCGGACCCGGCGCGCCGGGACGAGCCGCAGCCCATGCGCCTCTGAGCGCCCACGCACCCTGGTGCAAGCCCCGGCTCGGCCGGGGCTTTCGCGTGCGCGCCGACGGCGCGGAAGGGGCTTGAGTCCTGGCCGGAGTAATAGGTACCCTCGCGGCATGCCCCTTACTTTCGCCTTCGATCCCGCCATGACCTCCGAGCTCCGTGACGGCGTCCTCGACCTGTGGACGGACGTGTCCAACGCCGGCGGCGCCGTGGGATTCGTGGCTCCGGTCACCCGCGAGGAGATACGCCCGGAATTCCTGAAGCACCTGGCGGCGATGAGTGAGGGGCGCGCCCGGCTGCTGGTGGGACACGACGAGGACGGGCGGGTGGCGGCGACCACGTTCCTCACCTTCAACACCCACCGGCTGATGAAGCACTGGCTGTGGCTCTACACGGTGATGGTGCATCCGCGGCACCAGGGCAAGGGCTACGGTCGTGACCTGCTGGCCGCCGCCGCGGACGCGGCGCGCGGCATCGAGGGCATCGAGGCGGTACGGCTCACCTGCCGGGGCGGTCTCGGTCTCGAGAACTTCTACGGGTCCTGCGGCTACAAGGAGGTCGGCCGGGTGCCCGACGCCATCCGGGTGGCTCCGGGGGACGACCGCGACGACATCACGATGCTGCTGCACCTTGGGTGAACCGGGGCGTACCCCGGTGCAAGATCGGGCGTCCGGCGTGCTTCACTGGAGGGCGCCCTTTGGGAACCCTTTGGGAAGATCGCCGGGTTCTCGGTTTGGCTCGAACAGGGGAACCCCCACGGAACGGAAGAGTGGATTGCGATGCTCCGCTACACGCTGATGCGCCTCGGTATTCTCGCGGGCTGCCTCGTGGTCGTCTGGGGCCTCGTCTACTCGGGCATCGTCCCGCGCGGCCTTGGCGACTCCAACGGCATCTGGATCATCCTGCTGGCCCTGGTGATCTCGGCCCCGATCAGCTTCGTCGTCCTGCGCAAGGAACGCGACCGGGCGTCCATGCAGGTCGTCGGCCGGGTGGACCGTATGAAGGCCAACATCGAGGCGAACCGTGCGCAGGAGGACGTGGCGGACGACGCCGCCAGGACTCAGGGCCAGACCTCCTGAGGCGGCCCGTACGGCGGGCCGCCCGACCGTAGTCTTGCCGGTATGGGTGCCGTGAAGACCAAGCGGATGCCGCGGGCGGTCCGGGAGCAGCAGATGCTGGACGCCGCCGTGAAGACCTTCGGGCAACGCGGCTACATGGCCGCGTCCATGGACGAGATCGCCGAACTCGCCGGTGTGTCCAAGCCCTTGGTGTATCTGTACCTGAACTCCAAGGAAGACCTCTTCACCGCCTGCATCCGCCGGGAGGCCGCCGCGCTCATCGAGGCGGTGCGCTCCGCCGTGGGGCCCGGACTCGCTGCCGACCGCCAACTCTGGGACGGGCTGCGAGCGTTCTTCACGCACACCGCGCAGCACCCGGAGGGCTGGTCGATCCTCCACCTGCAGGCCCGTACGCAGGGCGAACCCTTCGCCGCCGAGGTGACCGCGATGCGCGAGGAGATCGTCGCGTTCGTGACGCAGCTCATCGCCGTCGCCGCACGGGAGGCCCGCCCGCGACCTCTCGGCTGCGCTCGAGCGGAGAGGTACCCCGAGGACCCCGACCTCCCTGAGCGCGAGGTCGCAGGGCTCGCCGAGGCCCTGGTCGGTGCCGCCGAGTCGCTCGCGGCCTGGGCCAACGCCACTCCCGGCGTCTCCGCCCGGCAGGCGGCGGCCACCCTGATGAACTTCGCCTGGGCGGGCCTCGGCAACCTCATGGACGGCCGCCCCTGGTCGCCGCCCGACCAGGGCCAGACGACCCGGCCGGGTCCGGCCGCGGGCGGGAACGGCTTCTGAGACTGCGCGCCTACTGATCGTGTGAGGTGTCCCGGGCAGGGAGCCGGCGCGTCTCACCGGTGAGGTGGAGCCGGTGCCCGCCCCGCAGTTCGAACCGCCCGCCGGCGGCGGCGTACGTCACGGAACCCGGGAGCAGGACCGGATTCCGGAACTCGGCGCGCACCTGCACCGCGGCGTGGGCCGGCTGTTCGGCGACGCACCGGGCGACCGTCCACATGCCGTGTGCGATGGCACGCGGAAAGCCGAAGAGGCGGGCGGTGAAGGCGTGCAGATGAATGGGGTTCCGGTCTCCCGAGACGGCCGCGTACCGCCGGCCGAGGTCTGCGGCGAGCCGCCACTCCTCCAGCGCGGGAGGGGGTTCGCCCTCGGGTGCCGGAGCCGCGGCCGGGGCCGGGGTGCCGTGCCGGGCGAGATAGGCGCTGGTCGACTCCCACAGGAGCCGGTCACCGGCGCGGACCTCCGTGACGACCACTGCCTGGGTGCCCCGCCGATGGGGCGCCAACTCCCTGACACGCACGCCGACGTCGTACTCCCCGTCCGGGACGAGCGGCTCCCGCTGGGTGATCTCGATGCTCGTGTGCACCAGCCCGAGGAGGGGGAGGGGGAACTCACGGCTCGCCATGATCCGCATGGCCAGGGGAAAGCCGAGGAGGTGGGGGTAGGTCACGGGCACCGTGTCGACGCCCGTGGGAAACCCGCAGACGCGTTCGTAGGCGGCGAGATGCGCCGGATCGATCCGGACGCCGGGCAGAGCGAGCGGCGCCCGGGGGAAGCGGGCTCCGGGGTGCGGGCGCTTGAGCGGGGAGAGGAGAGCGCCGCGGGCGAGAACGGGAAGCAGCGAAGACATGAGGGAGGCTCCAGGACGGGGACGAAGTGAGGGGGAGCAGCCCTTGAAGGGCGCGAGGGGGAACACCTGTTGATGGCCGCGAGGGGCCGCGAGGGACCACGGACGGTACGCGGTCGTGGACGGGGATCCGTGCCGAGCGCTACGCACCGAGCAGGCTCTGTCCGCACACGCGCACCACCTGCCCGTTCACCGCCCCCGATCCCGGACCGGCCAGCCAGGCGATCGTCTCCGCCACATCCACCGGAAGGCCGCCCTGCCCCAGCGAGTTCATCCGCCGTCCCGCCTCCCGGACGACCAGGGGAATCGCCGCCGTCATCCGGGTCTCGACGAACCCCGGTGCGACCGCGTTCACCGTCACCCCGTGCTCCGCCAGGGCCCGGGGCGCCAGCGCCCGCACGAGGCCGATCACGCCCGCCTTGCTCGCGGCGTAGTTCGTCTGTCCCACGTTCCCCGCGATCCCGGCGATCGACGCGGTCGCCACGATCCGCCCCCCGTCCCGCAGCAGACCGCGTGACAGCAGGACGTCCGTCGTGCGCAGCACACTCGCCAGGTTCACCTCGAGCACCGGACTCCACCGCTCGGCCGCCATGTTCGCGAGCCGCCGGTCCCGGGTGATCCCCGCGTTGTGGACGAGGACGTCCAGGCCGCCCGGCAGCGCCTCGGCGATCCGCGCACCCGCGTCGTCGGCCGCGATGTCGAGCGTCAGCGCGGTCCCGCCGATCCGCTCGGCGACCCGCCGTACGTCCGCCTCCGCGGCCGGCACGTCGAGGCACAGCACGTGCGCCCCGTCCCGGGCCAGCGTCCCGGCGACCGCCTCGCCGATCCCGCGGGCGGCCCCGGTCACCAGCGCGGTCCGCCCGGCGAGCGGCCGCGACCAGTCCTCCGGAGCGGCCGTCCTCCCGTCCCCGACCTCGATGACCTGCCCGCTGACGTACGCGGACCTCGGCGAGAGCAGGAACCGCAGCGTCGACTCGGCGGCCTCGGCGTCCGGCAGCCGCACGAGCGTGACGGTCCGGCCCCGCCCGATCTCCTTGCCGAGCGATCGCACGAAGCCCTCCAGGCCCTGCTGCGCCGCCGCCTGGTGGTGGTCGTCCGGGTCGAGCGGGGAGCCCAGCACCACCACGCGCCCGCTCTCGGCGACCGATCGCACGACGGGGTGCAGCGCGGCGTGCACCTCGGCGAGCGCGTCGACGTCCCGTACACCGGTGGCGTCCAGGACGACGGCGGCGGGCCGCTCGGTGCCGGGCACAAGACCGGTACGGCTCAGCACCGGAGCGAGGTCCAGCTCCGACTTGCCCGCCGTCAGGTGCATCAACGGCCCGTCCAGCACGGGGCGTTCGGCCGACCAGCGGTGCAGTGCCACGGGCTGCGGCAGCCCGAGCCGCCTGGTGAGGAAGCGGCCCGGTGCGGTCCCCGTGAAGCGCAGATAACGGTCGGCCATGGTCCGGCTCCCAGCTCGCTCGACTGTCCACATCTCTTTACTCTGGAGTAAGGTTACCCGGGGTAAGGTTAGCCGGGCGCGCGAGGAGCGGGTCGAGATGAGCAGTTCCCTCCACATCGGTGAGGTGCGGCGGATCGCCGTCGTCGGCGGCAGGCGCATCCCCTTCGCCCGCTCCGACGGTCCGTACGCCACCGCTTCCAACCAGGAGATGCTGACCGCGGTGGTGGACGCGCTGGTCGAGCGGTACGGGCTCGACGGCCCAGGTGCCGTGGGCGAGTTGGTCGCCGGAGCCGTGCTCAAGCACAGCCGCGACTTCAACCTTGCCCGCGAGGCCGTGCTCGGCTCGCGTCTGGACGCCCGCACGCCCGCGTACGACGTCCAGCAGGCCTGCGGCACCGGTCTCCAAGCGGTGATCGCCGCCGCCAACAAGATCGCCCTGGGGCAGACCGAGTCCGCGATCGCGGGCGGGGCGGACACGACCAGCGACGCGCCCCTCGGGGTGAACGACGCGCTGCGCCGCATCCTGCTCGAGGTCCGCCGGGCCCCGTCGCCCGGTGCCCGGCTGAAGGCGCTGGCCAGGATCCGCCCCGGTCATCTGGTTCCCGACATCCCCCGCAACGCCGAGCCGCGCACCGGCCTGTCCATGGGGGAGCACGCGGCCGTCACCGCCCGCGCGTGGGGCATCACCCGTGAGGCCCAGGACGCGTTGGCGGCCACGAGCCACCGGCGGCTGGCGGCGGCGTACCAGCGGGGCTTCCTGGCCGACCTGGTCGTCCCCTTCCGCGGCCTGGAGCGGGACCAGAACCTCCGCCCCGACTCGACACCGGAGAAACTCGCCCGTCTGGCACCGGTGTTCGGCACCGGCGGCCCGAACCCGACGATGACGGCGGGCAATTCGACGCCGCTCACGGACGGCGCCGCCGTCGTGCTGCTCGCGAGCGAGGAGTGGGCGCGGGAGCGGGGCCTTGAGCCGCGGGCGTATCTGACCGCGTACGAGACCGCTGCCGTCGACTTCGCCGGCGGGGACGTGGCGGGCGGCCCGGATGGGCTGCTGATGGCGCCGGCCCACGCCGTGCCCCGCATGCTCGACAAGGCCGGGTGCGGCATCGAGGACTTCGACTTCGTCGAGATCCACGAGGCGTTCGCCTCACAGGTGCTGGCGACGCTGGCCGCCTGGGAGAAGCAGGGTCTCGCCCCGGTGGACCGCGCCCGGCTGAACGTCACGGGGTCCTCCTTGGCCACCGGTCACCCCTTCGCCGCGACCGGCGCCCGGATCGTGGCGACGCTCGCCGAACTCCTCGCCGAGCGCGACGCCCCGGGCCGCGGTCTGATCTCGATCTGCGCGGCCGGCGGACAGGGAGTCACGGCGATCCTCGAACGCCCCTGACGGCCAAGGGGGAGGAGGCTGCACAGCCCCGGCCCCAGACCATCCCGGAACCCGCACGAAGTCCCCACGTGCGGGCCGTACGATCGCGGTTCTGACCGGCGGTAACAGCGAGTCGCTCCGCCGATGAACGGATCGGTGCGCGCTGTGCGTACCCGATACGGCAGAGCAGTGCACAGCCGCAGTCCCAGGAGCTGCCCCATGCCCATCTCGTACTCGTCCGCACCCGTCGCCGTCGCCCCCCTCGATCTCGACCACGACGGCGGCCCGGTGCTCGTCGAGCCGCAGACACGGCGGCTGAACGGCGAGGTGCGGGAGGTGTACGTACCTCCGCTGGTGCCGCCGGTGAGCCATGGCTCGCTCGCCGACCTGCCGTTCGAGAACGCGACCGAGATGCCCGGCCATCATGTCCTCAGCCGCCGGGACCCGGACGGCGGCTGGACGGAGGTGACGGCGGTTCAGTTCGCCGACCAGGTACTGGCCGTGGCGAAGGGGCTGATCGCCGAGGGCCTGATGCCGGGCGACCGGATCGCGATCATGGCCCGCACCACCTACGAGTGGACGCTGCTCGACTTCGCGGCCTGGGCGGCCGGACTGGTCACGGTTCCCGTCTACCCCACCTCGTCGGTCTTCCAGACCCGCTGGATCCTCCAGGACTCCGGCGCGGTGGCCCTGGTGACGGAGACGGTCGGCCAGGCGGCGGCCCTCGGCCCGGAACTCAGCCGGCTGCCCGATCTGCACCATGTGTGGGTGATGGAGAAGGGGCACGTCGAGCGCCTCGCGGAGCACGGCGCGCCGGTGCCGGACCAGGAGGTGGTCGTACGCCGCGGCGTCCTCGGCCCGGACACCCTTGCCACGATCATCTACACCTCGGGCACGACGGGCCGCCCGAAGGGCTGTGCGCTGTCGCACGGCAACTTCCTGGCAGAGGTGGACAACGCGATCGAACTGCTCCACCCGGTCTTCAAGGCGACGACGACCGGTGACGAGCCCTCCACACTGCTGTTCCTGCCGCTGTCGCACGTCTTCGGCCGGATGGTGGCGGTCGCCTGCATCCGCGCACGGGTGCGCCTCGGGCACGCGCCGAGCCTGCAGGCGGAGGACCTGCTGGCGGACCTGGCGAGCTTCCGCCCGACCTTCCTGCTGGTCATCCCGTACATGCTGGAGAAGGTCTTCAACAATGCGCGGGCCACGGCCGAGCGCAGCGGCCGCGCGGCCCTGTTCGACCGGGCGGCGAGCGTGGCCCGCCGCTACGGCGAGGCGCTGGAGGCCCGTCAGCACGGCACGGGCTCCGGACCCAGCCGCTCCCTGAAGGCGGCCCGCGTTCTGTACGACCCCCTGGTCTACCGCCGTATCCGGAACGCCCTGGGCGGCCGCGTACGCCATGTCATCTGCGGTGGCTCCCCTCTGGGACAGCGGTTGGCGGCGTTCTACGCGGGCACGGGCATCGAGATCTTCGAGGGCTACGGCCTGACCGAGACGACCGGCGCGGCGACGGTGACGCCCCCGCTCAGGCCCCGCCTCGGAACGGTGGGCTGGCCGCTGCCTGGCACCAGGGTCCGGATCGCCGCGGACGGCGAGATCCTGCTCGCCGGCGGACAGGTGTTCCGGGGCTACTGGGACCCCCATGGCGGCGGGGTGGTCCCTGCCAGCCCGGACGGCTGGCTCCCCACGGGCGACATCGGCCGTCTGGACGACGAGGGTTATCTGACGATCACCGGCCGGAAGAAGGAGATACTGATCACCGCCGGGGGCAAGAACGTGGCCCCCGCCCCGCTGGAGAACTGGCTGCGCTCCCACCCCCTGATCTCCCAGTGCATGGTCCTCGGCGACGGCCGCCCGTATGTGAGCGCGCTGATCACGCTGGACCCGGAGGGCATCGTCCACTGGCGCCAGATGCGCGGCAAGCACCCGGTGCCGCCGGAACTCCTCCTGGACGACGAGGAGTTGCACGCGGTCCTGCAACGTGCCGTGGACGAGACCAACAAGCTGGTCTCGCGCCCCGAGTCGATCCGCCGCTTCGCCGTCCTGCCGGTGGACTTCACGCAGGAGGCCGGCCATCTGACTCCGTCGATGAAGCTGCGCCGGATGGCGGTCATGCGGGACTTCGCCGCAGAGGTGGAGCAGTTGTACGCGCGGTAGGTCCGTCGCTGCCCGCTGCCCGCTGCCCGCTGCCCGCTGACCGGGTGCCGGAGGTGTCACCCGATCGCCGACGAGCGGTTCACTCGCCCGGCCGCAGCGATGGCGGCGCTGGCGGCCGTCCGCAGCCCTCCGTGGTTCCATCCGGTCAGGGAGGATCACATGATGGCTGAGGACCGACAGCAGGACACCCGAACGTCGCGGCGGCGGATGCTCGCCGCGGCTGCCCTGGCGCCCTTGCTGGGCGGGGCGACCCCCGCGTGCGCCCTGTCCACCGGAACAACGAAGGACAGACACGAGGGGCCGGTCGCACCGGCGCGCACCGCCCTGTCGGACTGGCGGGGCGTGGCCCACGTGCTGGGCCGGCAGGGCGACATGAAGCGCGACCTGATGTACCACACGGGCCTGCCGCGCCGGGACCTCTCGGTGGTCTCGCACGGCGTCGTCGTCAAGCCGGCACTCGCCCTCGGGTCGCACGTGTCCTTCGTCCGGTACGCCGACGGGGGAACACTGCTGATGGGCGACGTGGTGGTCACCGAGGACGAGCTGCAGCCCTACAGCGACGTCCTGTACGAGCACGGGATCGAGCAGACCGCCATCCATAAGCACCTGCTCTCCCAGTCCCCGGACATCTGGTGGATCCACGTCCATGCGCACGGCCGGGACCCGGTGTCCATCGCCCGGGGCCTGCGCGCGGCGTTCGACCGCACCGGCACTCCGCCCCCGGCGCGGCCGCAGGTCGTCCCGCCGCGGCCCGTCGACCTGGACACCGCGGGTATCGATGCCGCACTGGGCGTCAAGGGCGCCCACGACGACGGGATCTACAAGAACACGTTCATCCGCCGAGAGGTCATCACCGACGGCCATATGATCCTGCCGCCGGGCCTCGGGTCGACCACGGCGCTCAACTTCCAGCCGCTGGGTGGCGGCCGGGCGGCGATCAGCGGCGACTGCGCCATGATCGCCGGGGAGGTACAGGACGTTCTCGTGGCCCTGAGGCGGGCCGGCGCCGAGCTCGTCGAACTGCACAACCACGGCCTGACCGACGAGCCCCGGCTGTTCTTCGTCCACTTCTGGGCGGTGGGCGACGCGGTCCGCCTCGCCCGGGGGCTGCGCACCGCCGTGAACGCCACCAACGTCCTGCCGGTGCCCGTCTCGGTCGACTGACGACCCGAACGGGGGAACGGTCCGGCATCCGCTTCCGGCCTTCGTCGTCCTTGGCATCCCTGCGCTCCGACTGGCACATCCGGAGGAATCCGGACAGTCATACGGGGTGAAAAGGGCTTATGCATGGAGAAGCGACAAAGGCGGAGGGAAACGGAGAACAGCGCGATGACCGCAAGCGGCGAAGCAATCACCTGTCCGTTCGACTTCAGCGAGGGTCTGGACTTCGACCCCGCGCTCGCGGCTCTCATGGCCCGCGACTCCATCACCCGCATCAGGCTTCCGTACGGTGACGCCGAGGCCTGGCTGGTCACCGGGTTCGAGGGCGTACGGCAGGTGACCACGGACCACCGGTTCAGCCGGGCGGGGATCATGGGATCCGACTATCCGAGGCTGACACCGGAGCCCATCGTCTCCCCCGAGTCGATCAACGTGATCGATCCGCCGCACAGCACCCGGCTGCGCCGGCTGGCATCGCAGGGCTTCGCCAAGCGGCATGTCGAGCTGATGCGTCAGAGGATCGCCCGGCTCGCGGACACCCTGCTCGAAGAGATGGCCGAGCAGGGGCCGCCGGCGGACCTGGTCCACCATCTGTCGAACCAGCTTCCTCAGCAGACCATTTACGACGTCCTCGGGATCGCCCGCGAGGACTGGCCCCGGATGCAGAAGTACGCGCACCAGCTGCTCGCCACCGGCCCGGACGGCCGCGAGACCGCGGCGAGAGCCAAGGCCGCGCTGCGCGAGTACTTCGGCGAACTGGTCGAACAGCGGCGGCGCACCCCGGGCCCCGACCTGATCAGCGCGCTCGCCGCCGCCAAGGACGGCGACGACGTGCTCGACGACCAGGAACTGGCGGTCATGGCGCTGACCCTCGTGCTGAGCGGTCAGGACACGGCCACCTGCCAGATCAGCAACATCTCCTATCTCCTGCTGACCCGCCCCGAACTGTTGCAGCACCTCAGCGACCGGCCGGAGACCCTGACGGACGTCCTGAACGAGCTGCTGCGGGTCATCCCCTTCCGCAAGGGGGTCGGCATTCCCCGGGTGGCACTGGAGGACGTGGAGATCGAGGGGGTGCGGATCCGGGCGGGTGAGTTCGTGCATGTGTCGTACCTGACGGCGAACCGCGACCCCAAGCGCTACACGGACCCGGACGTCATCGACCCGGAGCGTCCCATGGCGCCGCACATGACCTTCGGCTGGGGCGGGCACCGGTGCATCGCCGTCCCGCTGGCGATGGCGGAGCTGGAGGTGGCCATCGGGCGGCTGATGGAGCGGTTCCCGGGTCTGCGGCTCGCGGTGGCCCCGGAGGAAGTGCGCTGGGACACGGAGACGATCCGGCGCTTCCCGCTCGAGCTGCCCGTGGCCTGGTAGGGCGGCGGCCGGGCTCACGGTCCGACGGTCGTCCCGTGTCCGCCGCCGCGCTCGGCGGCAGCGGAAGGGCGCCGGTCCACCGTACAGGCCTGCCCACCGTCAGCGTCACCGTGCGAAGCCACCCGAACGGGTGTGCGCACTCGCGGCCGCCTCATGGGCATCTCGCCTCGCCGGTCGGGGCCACCGCGCGAAAGTCATCCGTATGGGTGTCCGGCCAACGCCGCAGTGTGGCCGGCCGGGCAGCGTCACCGCTCCTGGCGAAAGTGGCCCACCGGCGGTGGTCCGTCCGGGTGAACCACGCCGTCCGGCGTACCAAGAAAGTGGACCGGCGCAAAAAAGCAGGAGCCCCCTGCGCCGGATGGCGCGCGGGGCTCCTTGGGTACTGCTGTCCGTTCCGGATCAAAGCACTCGGGCTCAGTGAGCCGAAGGCCTGGAACCGAAGACCGAAACTCCGAGACCGGAGACTCAGATGGCCGTGACGTTCTCCGCTTGCGGACCCTTCGGGCCCTGGGTCACGTCAAAGCTGACCTGCTGGTTCTCCTCGAGCGAACGGAAGCCGTTCGCGTTGATCGCGGAGTAGTGGACGAAGACGTCGGGGCCGCCGCCTTCCTGGGCGATGAAGCCAAAGCCCTTTTCGGCGTTGAACCACTTCACGGTTCCGGTAGCCATAAGCCCTCCTTGGGCCCAAAGGGTTGCCCTGCTCCAGAACCTGCAAGTGTGAAAACTGAAGCGCCGCACAACTGCATATGTCTGAAAACGACGAGAGCCCGCGGTTACATGCTCCGCAGGCTCTGTACTGCAAGGAAACCAAACTGCAACTTGCGGCGAGCCTAGCACGCAGGCAGCCGAAAGCAATAGAGGTCAAGATCACTTCACCCGAAGGTTTCAGCGGGTGGTGAGCGGGGTTGACGTCGCCGTGGCTCATCGTAGTCGCTGAGGTGGACACCAGGAGACCGGGGCGTTTCCGAAGCCACTCGCGGACCCTGGGCCCAGCACGGTACCGCACGGGGTCTAGTCTCGCGATGTGGACAATTCTCGCACCCGGCCGCGCGTCGGCCACATCCAGTTCCTGAACTGCCTGCCCCTGTACTGGGGGCTCGCGAGAACCGGCACCCTGCTGGACTTCGAGCTGACCAAGGACACCCCGGAGAAGCTCAGCGAGCGGCTGGTGCGGGGCGACCTCGACATCGGCCCCATCACCCTCGTCGAGTTCCTCAAGAACGCCGACGACCTGATCGCCTTCCCGGATATCGCGGTCGGCTGCGACGGCCCCGTGATGTCCTGTGTGATCGTCTCCCAGGTCCCGCTGGACCAGCTCGACGGCGCCCGCGTCGCCCTCGGCTCCACCTCGCGCACCTCCGTACGCCTCGCCCAGCTGCTGCTCGCCGAGCGGTACGGGGTGACGCCGGACTACTACACCTGCCCACCCGACCTCAGCCTGATGATGCAGGAGGCCGAGGCCGCGGTGCTGATCGGCGACGCCGCCCTGCGCGCCAACCTCCACGACGGGCCGCGCTTCGGCCTCGCCGTGCACGACCTCGGCACCCTATGGAAGGAGTGGACGGGCCTGCCGTTCGTCTTCGCGGTGTGGGCGGCGCGGCGCGACTACCTGGAGCGTGAGCCCGTCATCACCCGCCAGGTGCACGAGGCCTTCCTGTCCTCGCGCAACCTGTCGCTCGAGGAGGTCGGCAAGGTCGCGGAGCAGGCGGCCCGCTGGGAGGCCTTCGACGAGAAGGTGCTGGAGAAGTACTTCACGACGCTGGACTTCCGCTTCGGCGACCCTCAGCTGGCGGCGGTCGCCGAGTTCGCGCGCCGGGTCGGGCCGACGACGGGCTTCCCGGCCGATGTTCAGGTCAAGCTCCTCCAGCCGTAGGGAAGTTGTCACCGGGCCCGGTGCCGCCGGACCCGGTCTGCGGACCCGGCGAGAGCTACCCTGCTGGGAGTCATAGGGGGAGGGGGGCCGCCATGCAGTCGCTGGAGGCCGGTGAACCCACCGTCGTGGGGCCGTACCGGCTGCTCGGCAGGCTGGGCTCCGGTGGGATGGGTCGCGTCTACCTGGGACGCAGCACGGGCGGGCGCACCGTCGCGGTCAAGGTGGTGCATCCGCACTTCGCCCTGGACGAGGAGTTCCGCGCCCGTTTCCGCCGGGAGGTGGACGCCGCGCGTCGCGTCGGGGGCGCCTGGACCGCACCGGTCCTGAACGCGGACCCGGAGGCCCCGGTGCCCTGGGTCGCGACCGGGTACGCGGCGGGTCCGTCCTTGACCGCGGCGGTGACGGACGGCGGACCGCTTCCCCTCGCCTCGGTACGGGCCCTGGGCGCGGGGCTCGCGGAGGCCCTGACGGCGGTCCACGGCCTGGGCCTGGTCCACCGGGACGTGAAACCCTCGAACGTCCTGCTGACCCTGGACGGCCCGGTCCTCATCGACTTCGGTATCGCGCGCGCCATCGACGGCACGGCATCGCTCACCTCCACAGGGGTCTCCATCGGCTCGCCCGGCTATATGTCGCCCGAACAGATCCTCGGCAAGGGCGTCACGGGCGCGGCGGACGTCTTCTCGCTGGGCGCGGTCCTGGCGTACGCGGCCACCGGGCAGTCCCCCTTCTCCGGCGACTCCTCCGCGGCGTTGCTGTACAAGGTCGTGCACGAGGAGCCGGAACTGGACGGCCTCGAAGGCGCATTGCGGGAACTGGTGGCCGCGTGCCTCGCCAAGGACCCGGCGGCGCGCCCCGCACCGGAACAGGTGGCCGGGCGGCTCGCCCCCGAGGGCGCGGCCCGTCTGGTGGCGGCCGGCTGGCTGCCGGGCCCGCTGGTGGAGCAGGTCAGCCGCAAGGCCGTACAGCTGCTGAACCTGGAGGCGGGGGAGGCGGCACTCTCGGGGCCGGTGGGGTTCGGCAAGGCCGCGGTGGCCGAGTCCTCGGTGGCCGCGGCGGTGGCGGACGGTGGTCCGGCCGGGCCCCGGGCGCCTCTGACGGACGGGTCGTCCGGGCCGCGGCCCGCGGGGGTCTTCGGCCCGCCGCCCGAGATGACCGCTCCTCCGATACCTCACCCCCGCGAGGCACAGGCGCAGCCGCAGGACGCCGTGCCCCCCGCGGACGCCGGGGGGAAGGTCTCCATGGGCGTCGCCACGACCTCGGTGCCGGGAACCGGCGGCCGTGGCCGGCGCGTGAGCTGCACGGTCGCGCTGGCGGTGGCCGGAGCGCTGGCCGCGGTCACGGTCGGATCGGTCCTGCTGCTCGGGCTGCTCCACAAGGCCGATTCGGGCAAGGACGGGGCGGTCGGCAACGGCGCCCCAACGGCCGGTCAGGGGACGGGACCCGGGGCCGTGCCCGCCGCGTATCTGGGCACCTGGGAGGGCGATGCCCTGGCGCTCGGCGGCGCGCTGCCGGCGGGCACCTTCCGCGTCACCATCCGGCAGGCGGGTGTCGGCGAGGAGATCGGCACGTTCCGCTCCACCGACCAGCTCGGCGGCATCTGCGACGACGTACTGCTGCTGAAGCGGGCCTCGGCCCGACAGCTCGTCGCCACGAGCGTGGCCCAGAAGTCCAACCCGTCGACGTGCACGACCGGACGGCACGAGGTGCGGCTCACCCCGGTCGGCACCGGCCTCGACTTCGAGACGGACAACTCGGACGCCGGCGACCCGACATCGCGCATGGCGAAGGTCAAGTAGTCCGCCGCTTCACCGAGTCGGGCCCGGGCGGCGCTTACCCTGTCGGCGTGGATCTGGACCTCTGGCTGACCCCCGGTGCCGCGCTGTGGGGCGCGGCGGCCGGCGCGCTGCTGCCCCGGGCCGCCTACCGGCTCTCCGTCGAGCCGGAGCAGCCGTGGCGGGACCGGTGCCCGGACGGGCATCCCATCGGCGGATGGGTCGGCCGGGCGCGCTGTGTGGACGGGCGGTCCTACGGCCCCGCGACCGTACTTGTCTGTGCGGTCACCGCGCTGGTCTGCGCCGGGCTCGCGCTCGCCACGGGCACCCGCCCCGAACTGTTCGTCTGGCTGCTGCTCGCTCCCCTCGGCGTGCTGCTGACGATCGTGGACTTCCGGGTGCAGCGGCTGCCGGATGTGCTCACCCTGCCGCTGGCGGTCCTCGCCCTGTGCCTGCTCGCCGCCGCGGCGGCCCTGCCCGAGCACGCGGGGCGCTGGCTCACCGCGCTCCTCGGCGCATTGGTGCTCGGCGGCGCGTACTTCCTGCTGTTCCTCGTCAACCCGAACGGCATGGGCTTCGGCGACGTCAAGCTCGCGCTCGGGCTCGGTGCGGTGCTCGGCTGGTACGGCTGGCCCACCGTGGTGCTCGGGACCTTCGCCGGGTTCCTCTTCGGAGGGCTGTACGGACTCGGGCTGGTCGTGGTGCGGCGCGCGGGGCGGCGCACGGCGATCCCGTTCGGGCCGTTCCTCATCGCGGGCGCCCTGGTCGGGCTGCTGACCGGCGCGTACGCGGCCTGACGAAGGTCCCGGAAAACCTCTGGCGTAGGCTGGTTCGGTCCGTCCACGACCCTTGGGTCCGTCCACAACCCTTACGAAAGGGACGCCCGGTGACCGAGAAGGCCGACCTCACGCCCATTGATGTCACAGCCGTCCTCGACCGCGCCGCCGCCGGTGGTCGGATCACTCCCGAAGAAGCGCTCGTCCTCTACCGGGACGCCCCGTTGCACGCGCTGGGCGCCGCGGCCGACGCCGTACGCCGGCGCAACTACGCGGGTGTCGAGCACATCGCGACGTACATCATCGAGCGCAACATCAACTACACGAACGTCTGCGTGACGGCGTGCAAGTTCTGCGCCTTCTACGCGGCTCCGAAGGACACCGCCAAGGGCTGGACCCGCGACCTCGACGACATCCTGCGCCGGTGCGCGGAGACGGTCGAACTCGGCGGCACACAGATCATGTTCCAGGGCGGCCACCACCCGGACTACGGCGTCGAGTACTACGAGAAGCACTTCCGGGCCATCAAGGACGCCTTCCCGCAGCTGGTCATCCACAGCCTGGGGGCCTCCGAGGTCGAGCACATGGCGCGGATCTCCGGCGTGACGGTGGAAGAGGCCATCACCCGCATCCACACCGCGGGCCTCGACTCCTTCGCCGGCGCCGGTGCCGAACTCCTCCCGGCGCGGCCGCGCAAGGCCATCGCCCCGCTGAAGGAGAGCGGCGAGCGCTGGCTGGAGATCATGGAGACTGCGCACAACCTGGGCGTCGAGTCGACCTCCACCATGCTCATGGGCACGGGCGAGACCAACGCCGAGCGCATCGAGCACCTGCGGATGATCCGCGACGTACAGGACCGCACGGGCGGCTTCCGGGCCTTCATCCCGTACACCTACCAGCCCGAGAACAACCACCTGAAGGGCCGCACCCAGGCGACCCTCTTCGAGTACCTGCGGATGATCGCGATCGCCCGCCTCTTCCTCGACAACGTCCGGCACATCCAGGGCTCGTGGCTGACCACCGGCAAGGAGGTCGGCCAGCTGTCCCTGCACTACGGCGCGGACGACCTCGGCTCGATCATGCTCGAGGAGAACGTGGTCTCGTCCGCCGGTGCCAAGCACCGCTCGAACCGGCTGGAGATCATCGATCTGATCCGCAAGGCGGGCCGGGTCCCGGCACAGCGCTCCACGACCTACGAGCACCTCGTCGTGCACGACGACCCGGCGCACGACCCGGTCGACGAGCGGGTCATGTCCCACATCTCGTCGACGGCGATCGAGGGCGGTACGGCCCACCCGGAGCTGAAGCTGCTCGCGTCCAACTAGGGCGCGCGTGCTGACGATCCACACCGCCGGCCTGCTGGTCACGGGGGAGCGGCGGCCCGCTCTGGCGGGCGGCGCGATCCTCGTCGACGGCAGGAGGTGCGCGGCCGTCGGCCCGTACGAGGAACTGGCGGCGGCGCATCCGGCGGCCCGGGTGCGGCGCTGGCCGGGGCTCATCGCCCCGGGCCTGGTGAATCCGTACGGTCCCGAACTGCTGGAGCAGGCCTACCATCCCGATCCCCGCGAGGCCGGCGAACTGGGCACCGAACCGATCGCCGGCAAGGCCCTCGCGGCACTGGCGTTGAGCGACGCCCGGTGGGGTGCGAGCGCGCGGCGCGGTGTGCAGCGGATGCTCGCCCACGGGACGGTCGCCGTGGCCGGGCAGCTTTCCCGGCCCGCCGTGGTGGACGCCGTGCAGCGAGCGGGGCTGGCGCAGGAGGGGCGCTTCGAGCGTCCCGCCGGGCCGCCGTCCCTCGACCCGCTGGCCGGGCGGAGCCTGGCACAGGCGATGGTTCGTCCGCTTCCGTCCGACGCCCCGCACGGCCAGGACGCCACGTTCGCCGTCTTCGACGTCCCGGACGAGGCCGCGCTCACCGCACGGGGAGCCGGCACGTGCGTGGCGACGGTCGTCGCCGGGCGGCTCGTGCACCGGCGCCGCTGACGCCGAGTCCGGCCGCGGCGTCAGAAAACCCCTCATCGCGCCTGGCACGCTGATCGACCGGCTCTGGAACACGCCCGCGTGCGAGAAGCGGCTGCCGCTGGACAGCCGGTGGTTCCTGTATGGCGTCGGTGGGTGCTGATCTGGAGGGCGATCCCGCTCGTGGGCCGGGCCGAGGACGGTGGCCGCGAGGAGGAGACCGGGGCTGCTCCCGTAGGTCCCTCCGAGGGCCGCGAGACCCGCCTACGGGCCGGGCGCCTGAGTCGCGCCCGGCCCCTACTGCCACAATGGGCACCGTGACCCGCGCATCCCTGGACAAGCAGCCGCACGAAGTCGCCTCGATGTTCGACGACGTGGCGGAACGGTACGACCTGACCAACGACCTGCTGTCGCTCGGCCAGGACCGGGTGTGGCGCAAGGAGGTCGCGAAGGCCGTCGACGCCCGCCCCGCGCAGCGAGTCCTCGATCTCGCGGCGGGCACGGCGACCTCGTCGCTCCCCTTCACGCGCACCGGCGCATACGTGGTCCCCTGCGACTTCTCGCTGGGGATGCTCCAGGTCGGCAAGAAGCGGCACCCCTGGCTGCCGTTCACGGCGGGTGACGCGACCCGGCTGCCGTTCCAGGACGACGTGTTCGACGCGGTGACGATCTCCTTCGGGCTGCGCAACGTGCAGGACACCGACGGCGCGCTGCGCGAGCTGTACCGGGTGACCAAGCCCGGCGGGCGGGTCGTCATCTGCGAGTTCTCGCACCCGACCTGGGCGCCCTTCCGCACGGTCTACACCGAGTACCTGATGCGCGCGCTGCCGCCGGTGGCCCGCGCGGTGTCGTCCAACCCCGACGCGTACGTCTACCTCGCCGAGTCCATCCGCGCCTGGCCCGACCAGCCGGCCCTCGCGGAGCGACTGCGCACGGCGGGCTGGTCGAAGGTGGCCTGGCGGAACCTCTCGGGCGGGATCGTCGCCCTGCACCGCGGCTTCAAGGCGGACTGACGGGACCAGGCGGCGCGGACCCGGCGGGCACCGCGCCACCGGGTCCATCAGTTCACCGGAGCACCTCGAACGCGTCGCCCGGTTCACTGAGTTCGCGGCGCACCCCGCCCGGTGGCGGGATGGGCAGCCGTGGCTCGCGGACCCCGGCGCCTCCCCCGCCCTCGCCCTCACTGAGGTCGAACCACACGGTGACCACCGCACCGCGCGGCACCTCGACGCCGGGCAGGGGATATTGGCGTACGACGTAGTCGAGGACGGTTCGGTGGAAGTCCGGCCGGTCGGGCGCGGCAAGCATGACGCCCTGCTTGGCGGCGGCCTCTCGCGCGTCCATCGCCATCAGGCCGACCAGCCGCGGTACGCGTACTTCGGGTGTTTTGGGTGTTATAGGCACAGATGTCACCCCCAGCGGTACTGGAAGGGTAACCGGCCGAGGGTGCTACCCGGAAGCGCCATGTGTCTTTCTGTAACAGTCGGCTACCGGGCGTCACAGGGTAAGTCGGTAGCAGTGCGCGGGATCGCCGAGCCGCGGGTGCGGGAAGACCTCGGCCAGTTCCATGCCGAGGCGCTGGGTGACGGCGATCGACCGCTGGTTGGCGGCCATGACCATCGCCACGACCCCGGGAACGCCCGCCGCGCGCACCCGCTCCAGCGTGGCGAGCGCGGCGGCGGTGACGTACCCCTTGCCCCAGTGCTCCCGCCCGAGCCGCCAGCCGATCTCGATCTCGCCCTTCGGCCCCCACTCGCCCGGCCAGGGCTGCGCGCCCGTGAAGCCGACGACGTCGCCCGTGCCGTCGAGCACGGTCCACAGGCAGAAGCCGTGCTCGGCGTCGTGTCTGCGCTGCCGGGCGGTGAGCTCCTCGTAGACGGACAGCTCGGCGGCCCGGCCGCCGTGGAACTCCATGACCTCGGGGTGGTCGAAGACCCGGTGCCAGGCGAAGGCGTCCTCGTCGGTGGGAACGCGCAGCCGTACGTCGGGGAGAGCTCGGTTCACGGGGGCAGCCCTTCAGCCGGGGGATCGGTACCGCTGAATAGACTGCCCATGTCCAGTGCCCGTCAGCACGCCGTTTTCACCATGGATTTCGGCGCTGTCGGTGCCGGCGTCGTCCGTGCCGTCGTCAAGTCTTGGGGAGAACCCGCCGTGACCGAGCCCCAGCCCCTTACCGAACACACTGCCGATGTGATCGTCGTCGGGGCCGGGCCAGCCGGTTCCACCACCGCGTACTACCTGGCGAAGGCCGGGCTCGATGTCCTGCTGCTGGAGAAGACCGCCTTCCCACGCGAGAAGGTGTGCGGCGACGGCCTCACGCCCCGCGCCACCAAGCAGCTCGTCGCGATGGGCATCGACATCTCCGAGGAGGCCGGCTGGCTGCGCAACAAGGGTCTGCGCATCATCGGCGGCGGAGTGCGGCTCGAGCTGGACTGGCCGGATCTCGCCTCGTACCCGGACTACGGCCTCGTCCGCAAGCGCGACGACTTCGACGAGCAGCTGGCCCGCCAGGCGCAGAAGGCCGGCGCGCGCCTGTACGAGCTGTGCAACGTGGGCGCGCCGATCGTCGACGAGCGCACCGGACGCATCACCGGCGTGCACGCCAAGCTGGGCGACGAGAAGCGCGAGGTCACCTTCCACGCGCCGCTCGTGGTGGCCGCGGACGGCAACTCCTCGCGCCTGTCGCTGGCCATGGGCCTGCACCGCCGCGAGGACCGCCCGATGGGCGTCGCGGTCCGTACGTACTTCACGTCCCCGCGCCACGACGACGACTACCTGGAGTCCTGGCTGGAGCTCTGGGACCGGCGCGGCGGCCAGGAGCGGCTGCTGCCGGGCTACGGCTGGATCTTCGGCATGGGGGACGGCACCTCCAACGTCGGCCTCGGCGTCCTGAACACCTCGGCCTCCTTCAAGGAGCTGGACTGGCGCGAGGTGCTCAAGACCTGGTGCGCCTCGATGCCCGAGGACTGGGGCTACACCCCCGAGAACATGACCGGCCCGATCCGCGGCGCCGCCCTCCCCATGGCCTTCAACCGCCAGCCGCACTACACGAAGGGTCTGCTCCTCGTCGGCGACGCGGGCGGGCTGGTGAACCCCTTCAACGGCGAGGGCATCGCCTACGCCATGGAGTCGGGACAGATCGTGGCGGACGTCATCGTCCAGGCGCTGGGCCGGGCGACCCCCGGCCAGCGCGAACTGGTCCTGCACAACTACCCGAAGGTCCTCAAGGAGACCTACGGCGGCTACTACACCCTGGGCCGCGGCTTCGTGAAGCTGATCGGCAACCCGAAGGTGATGAAGGTCGCGGCGCAGCGAGGCCTGACCCATCCGCTGCTGATGAAGTTCACGCTGAAGCTCCTCGCCAACCTGACGGATCCGACGGGTGGCGACGCGATGGACCGGATCATCAACGGTCTGAGCAAGGTGGCGCCGAAGGCGTGAAGGTTCGGCGAGTGTCGGGCCGCTGAGAGGGCCCGCTCCCTACGGTGACGTGCACATGATGCATTCGTGGCCGAAGGGGGCCGAGCCATGCGTACGGGACACAGTCGAAGAACCCTTCTGAAAGGTGCGGCGGCCGGTGCGGCAGGGGGCGCGGTCGGGGTCACGCTGCCCGCGGGCCCGGCGGCGGCCGCCCCCAGCGGCCAGGGCCACGTCGCCGTCCTGGGCGGCGGCGTGTCGGGTCTGACCGCCGCCCACGAGCTCGCCGAACGCGGCTACCGCGTCACCGTCTACGAGTACTACGACGTCCTCGGCGGCAAGGCCCGCTCCATCCCCGTCCCGGGATCGGCGGCCGCCGGCCGCAAACCGCTGCCCGGTGAACACGGCTTCCGCTTCATCCCCGGCTTCTACCGCAACCTCCCCGACACCCTGCGCCGCATTCCGTACCCGGGCAACGCGGACGGCGTCCACGACAACCTGCGCTCCGGCACCGAGACCCTGTTCGCCCGCGCCGGTGGCCGGGCCGATCTGCACTTCCCGCTGCGCCGGGTCACCACACCCCCGCACCTGGGCGACCTGACTCCGGCCTGGATCCGCGATCAGCTGCTGTCCGTACTCGGTCTCGCGACCCGGATGCCCGCGTACGAACTGAGCTATTTCGTCAACCGGCTGCTCGTCTTCCTCACCAGCTGCGAGGTCCGCCGCGACCAGCAGTGGGAGCGGGTGCCCTGGTGGGACTTCATCAGGGCCGAGGACTTCAGCGAGGAGTACCGCCGGATGTTCGCCATCGGCCAGAGCCGCAACCTCACGGCCACCAAGGCCGAGGAGTCCTCCACCCGCACGGTCGCCGGCGTCTACATGGAGAACTTCCTCGTCTTCGGCCTGCTCGGGCTCGGCCAGGACGGTGACATCGACCGCGTCCTCAACGGCCCCACGACCGAGGCGTGGCTCGACCCGTGGGTCGCCCATCTGCGCTCGCTCGGCGTGGAGTTCGTGCTCTCCACGTCCGTACGGGACGTTGTGTATGAAAACGGGCGGATCGCCGGAGTCCGCGTCACCGCCCCGGACGGCACCGGCGCACGCACGGTCACCGCCGACCACTACATCTCCGCCCTCCCCGTCGAACACGCTCGTCCGACGTGGGGCCCCGCGCTGCGCGCCGCCGATCCGCAGCTCGGCCGGTGCGACGCGCTGCGCACCGACTGGATGGTGGGCGTCCAGTACTACATGCGCACGCGGACCCCGATGGTGAACGGGCACGTCAACTGCCTCGACTCACCCTGGTCGGTGACGGCGGTCGGGCAGGCGCAGTTCTGGGACACGCACGACTTCCCCGCCGAGTACGGGGACGGGCGCGCCGTGGACTGCGTCTCCGCCATCGCCTCCGAGTGGGACAAGCCGGGCATTCTGTACGGGAAGACGGCACGCCAGTGCACCCGTGAGGAGTTCGTGGCCGAGGTCTGGGCCCAGCTCCAGGACGCGGTCGGCGTCGCGGGGGATCCCGTGCTGAAGGACGAGGACCGGCTGGCGTGGTTCCTGGACCCCGCCGTGACGGGCATGGGCGGGCCGGATCCGGCCAACCGGGAGCAACTGCTCATCCATCCCGTCGGCTCGCTCTACGACCGCCCCTCGGCGAAGACCGCCGTGCCGAACTTCTTCCTCGCCGGCGACTACGTCCGCACGGGTATGAACCTGGCCTCCATGGAGGGCGCCAACGAGGCTGCCCGGCACGCCGTCAACGCCCTGCTCGACGCCGACGGGTCGGCCGCGGCGCGCTGTGTCACCTGGGGCCACTACCAGCCGCCGGAGCTGGAGCCCCTCAAGCGGGTCGACGAACTGCGCTATCGGCTCGGCCTGCCGAACACCTTCGACCTCGGGTGAGCGGCACGGGCGGGTGAAGGCGCGGCGTCGGGCGGCGGGTCCTCACTTCGGGGGAGTCCGGGGGACGGCATGCGGGTGTGCCGGAAGGGCCGCTGCCCCCGAGCGGCTGCGGCCCTTCACCCGTGCGGCTGCTGGATGCGGTCAGAGCACCCGGACCGCACCGCTCGGCGGGTCGTACGACAGCGGCTTCTCGACGACGCCGGTCGAGGGGTTCTGGGCACCGACGAACATGCCGTCGCCGACGTACACCGCCACGTGGTACGCGCTGCCCGCGCCGCCCCAGTAGAGGATGTCGCCCGGCTGCAGATTGCTCAGCGAGACCTGCGTGCCCGCGGTCGACTGGCCCTGCGAGACGCGCGGCAGGCTCACGCCCACCTGCTTGAACGCGGCCTGCACAAGTCCGGAGCAGTCCCACGAGTTGGGGCCGGTACCGCCCATGACGTACGAGTCGCCGATCTGCGCCTTGACGAAGGCGACGATCGCCGCGGCCGAACCGGTGGCCGTGGACGTCGAGGCGGTGCTCGTCGCTGCGGAGAGGACGGTCCGCGCGGTGCTGCGCGAGGCGGCCTGGGTGGCCTGGCGGGCGGCCTCGGCCTTGCGCTTGGCCTCCGCCGCCTTCTTCTTGGCCGCCGCGAGGTCCGCATTGGCCTGCTTCGCGGCATGTGCGGCGGCCGCGTCACGCTCGGCCTGCAACTGGTAGTTGGCCGCGGCCAGCTGGGTGGCCTCGGCGGACTGCGCGACCTGAGTGGCCAGGTCGGCCGTCAGGGTGGGCAGTTCGAGGGTCTGTGTCACCGGCTCGGCTGCGTTGGCCGAGGCCGAGGCGCCGGCGGCGGCCAGGCTGAGGACGCCACCCGCGACTCCGGCCCGCATCGCGATCGTCGACGCGTTGCGGTTCCGGGGTTTCCGGTGGCTGCGTATGTGAGCGGTGTGGGACATGGGTACAAGCGGTACCAGGGGCTCCTCCATACCTTCAAGAAACGTGTGGTGCGCCACAGTTGTTCAATCGAGACCCTGAATTGCCGGGGCGTCACTCTTTATTGACGCCGTAACGGGCATTACGGACAGCAGTGATCAAGGCTGTGAACACGGCCTTTCGCCGTTACGCCCGGATTGCTCCGCACCTACCACTGGATATGCCAGGTGGCCAAGCCTGGTTCATCGGAACCTCACGCGGATGTGGCACAGGTCACGGAACGGTCACCGCCGCGGTGGCGTCTCGCGCGCGGTGGTGTCCTCTGGCTCGTGAACGCGTGCACTCCCGTCCGCGGGGTGCGGGCTACTCGTGAACGGGTGCGCCTGTGATCGTGAAGGCCCGTGAACGCGCGGCCCTGCTCGTGAACGCGCGCACACGTCCACATCTGTCACCGCTCCTACCCCTGAAGTGTGAACGGACTCCTCTATCAAGCGATCCGGTCCAGGGCGAATTTGCTTTCAACGTCATCACTTTGATATTGCAAGGCCGCTCCGACCTGCGGGGATGAGCGAAAATGTCACCTCTTGGTGATCACTCGACTGCTTCGCGTATGAAGATCACCGCTCATCCGACTTCATGATCCTTCGCCGGGTGGTGGAGATCACAAAGTAGGTCCCGACCCCCGTGTCGCAGATCACATACCGGCGGGCATAAGATGCGGGGCAGTTGGGCTTGTGACCTGCTTCACATGTACGTGATCTTCGCCGGGACGAGCGGGGGTCGTGGGACAGGTGGGGCAGCTGTGAGCCCGGCAACCGCCAGCAGTCAGTGCCGACTGAGAGGAGCGAGGAGCGGTGAACGCGTATGCGCCCATCCTCGTACTGGGAGCCCTCGGGGCAGGCTTTGCGATCTTCTCCGTGGTCATGGCCACGCTGATCGGTCCGAAGCGGTACAACCGCGCCAAGCTCGAAGCGTATGAGTGCGGTATCGAGCCGACCCCCACGCCGGCCGGTGGCGGGCGTTTCCCGATCAAGTACTACCTGACGGCGATGCTCTTCATCGTCTTCGACATCGAGATCGTCTTCCTCTACCCCTGGGCCGTCACCTTCGACTCCCTGGGGATCTTCGGGCTCGTGGAGATGCTGCTCTTCGTGCTCACCGTCTTCGTCGCCTACGCGTATGTATGGCGACGCGGCGGCTTGGAATGGGACTGAGGGGCCTTTGGACATGGGACTCGAAGAAAAGCTGCCGAGCGGTTTCCTTCTGACCACCGTCGAGCAGGCCGCGGGCTGGGTGCGCAAGGCGTCGGTCTTCCCCGCCACCTTCGGCCTCGCCTGCTGTGCCATCGAGATGATGACCACCGGCGCCGGCCGTTACGACCTGGCGCGCTTCGGCATGGAGGTCTTCCGCGGTTCGCCCCGCCAGGCGGACCTGATGATCGTCGCGGGCCGGGTCAGTCAGAAGATGGCGCCGGTGCTCAGGCAGGTCTACGACCAGATGCCGAACCCCAAGTGGGTGATCTCCATGGGGGTCTGCGCCTCCTCGGGCGGCATGTTCAACAACTACGCGATCGTCCAGGGCGTCGACCACATCGTCCCCGTCGACATCTATCTGCCCGGCTGCCCGCCGCGGCCCGAGATGCTGATGGACGCGATCCTCAAGCTGCATCACAAGATCCAGACCTCCAAGCTCGGCGTCAACGCCGAGGAGGCGGCCCGCGAGGCGGAGGAAGCGGCCCTCAAGGCCCTTCCGACGATCGAGATGAAGGGGCTGCTGCGATGAGCGACGCGAAGAGCAACGGCGCGAACACTCCGGGCAACGGCGCGAACGGAGCCGCGGAGAACGGCAACGGAGTCAACCCCGAGAAGGACCTCGGCGCCGCGAACCTCCCGGGGATGCGCGGCGACCACGGCGAGGAGATCCGGGTCCAGCGCGGCATGTTCGGCGCCAACAACGGCGGCGACACCTCCGGTTACGGCGGCCTCGTCCGCTCCATCCGGCTCCCCGGTGCATCGACCCGCCCCTACGGCGGCTGGTTCGACGAGGTCGCCGACGAGTTGGAGGGCGCCCTGGAGGAACAGGGACTCGTCCCCGAGAACGCCATCGAGAAGACGGTCGTCGACCGCGGCGAGCTGACCTTCCACATCGAACGCGAGTACCTCCTGGCCGTCGCCCAGACACTCCGCGACGACCCGGCGCTCCGCTTCGAGCTGTGCACGGGTGTGAGCGGAGTGCACTACCCCGGCGACAAGGGCCGCGAGCTGCACGCCGTGTACCACCTGCGCTCGATCACCCACAACAGGCTGCTCCGCGTGGAGGTCAGCGCCCCCGACGCCGACCCGCACATCCCGTCGCTCGTCTCCGTCTATCCCACGAACGACTGGCACGAGCGCGAGACGTACGACTTCTTCGGCCTGATCTTCGACGGCCACCCGGCGCTGACCCGGATCATGATGCCCGACGACTGGCAGGGCTTCCCGCAGCGCAAGGACTATCCCCTCGGCGGTATCCCCGTCGAGTACAAGGGCGCCCAGATCCCGGCTCCGGACCAGCGGAGGTCGTACTCATGAGCACGCATACTCCCTCCTCCGCCTCCGCGCGCGAGACGACCGAAGGCACCGTCTACACGGTCACCGGCGGCGACTGGGACGAGGTCGTCCAGTCCGCGGCTCGCGCCGACGACGAGCGCCTCATCGTCAACATGGGTCCGCAGCACCCGTCCACGCACGGCGTGCTCCGGCTCATCCTGGAGATCGAGGGCGAGACCGTCACCGAGGCCCGCTGCGGAATCGGCTACCTCCACACCGGCATCGAGAAGAACCTCGAGTACCGCACGTGGACGCAGGGCACCACGTTCGTGACGCGCATGGACTACCTGACGCCGTTCTTCAACGAGACGGCGTACTGCCTCGCGGTCGAGAAGCTCCTCGGCATCGAGGACGAGGTCCCGGACCGCGCCACGCTCATCCGCGTGCTCCTGATGGAGCTGAACCGGATGTCCTCCCACCTGGTGTGCATCGCCACCGGAGGCATGGAGCTCGGCGCCACCACCATCATGATCTACGGCTTCCGCGACCGGGAGCTGATCCTCGACATCTACGAGCTGATCACCGGTCTGCGGATGAACCACGCCTACATCCGCCCCGGCGGACTCGCCCAGGACCTGCCGCCGGGCGCGGTGGACCAGATCCGCGAGTTCGTCAAGAAGATGAGGAAGAACCTCCCGGAGTACGACAAGCTCGCCACCGGGAACCCCATCTTCAAGGCCCGTATGCAGGACATCGGCTACCTCGATCTGGCCGGCTGCATGGCCCTCGGTGCCACCGGCCCGATCCTGCGTTCCGCGGGCCTGCCGCACGACCTGCGCAAGGCACAGCCCTACTGCGGCTACGAGACCTACGACTTCGACGTCCCGACCGCCGACAGCTGCGACGCCTACGGCCGCTTCCTCATCCGCCTGGAGGAGATGCGCCAGTCGCTGAGGATCATCGAGCAGTGCCTGGACCGGCTGCAGCCCGGGCCGGTCATGGTCGCCGACAAGAAGATCGCCTGGCCCGCCCAGCTCGCCCTGGGACCGGACGGGCTCGGCAACTCCCTCGACCACATCAAGAAGATCATGGGCACCTCCATGGAGGCCCTGATCCACCACTTCAAGCTGGTGACCGAGGGCTTCCGCGTCCCGCCGGGACAGGCATACGCGGCGGTCGAGTCGCCCAAGGGCGAACTGGGCGTGCACGTCGTGTCCGACGGCGGCACCCGCCCCTACCGGGTCCACTTCCGCGACCCGTCCTTCACCAATCTGCAAGCCATGGCGGCGATGTGCGAGGGCGGCCAGGTCGCCGACGTGATCGTCGCCGTCGCGTCCATCGACCCCGTGATGGGAGGCGTCGACCGGTGACCACCAGTTCCTCGGAGCGGGGCGTCAGCCTGGGCATGCCCGAGCTGCCCGCGCCCGACTACCCGGACGACGTTCGAGCCCGGCTCGAGCGGGACGCGCACGAGATCATCGACCGCTACCCGGACTCGCGGTCCGCCCTGCTGCCGTTGCTGCACCTGGTGCAGTCGGAGGAGGGGCACGTCACACGGACCGGAATGCAGTTCTGCGCGGACATGCTGGACCTGACCACGGCCGAGGTCACCGCGGTCGCCACCTTCTACACCATGTACCGGCGCAAGCCGTCCGGTGACTACCAGGTGGGCGTCTGCACCAACACCCTGTGTGCCGTGATGGGCGGCGACGCGATCTTCTCCGCCCTCCAGGAGCACCTGGGCGTCGGCAACGGCGAGACCACCGCGGACGGCAAGGTCACCCTGGAGCACATCGAGTGCAACGCGGCCTGCGACTACGCGCCGGTCGTGATGGTGAACTGGGAGTTCTTCGACAACCAGACCCCGCAGAGCGCCAAGAGCCTGGTGGACGACCTGCGCGCGGGACGGCAGGTCGAACCCACCCGCGGCGCCCCCCTGTGCACCTTCAAGGAGACCGCCCGGATGCTGGCGGGCTTCCCCGACGAACGGGACGGTGCCGTCGAGGCGACGGGCAGCGCGGGCCCCGCCTCGCTGATCGGGCTCCGGCTCTCCAAGGGCGAGACCCCCACCGCGCGCGTGGTGCACCCGCGGGACGGCGGACCGCACGACGAGCCGCGACCGGGATCGGTGCACGAGCCGTCACCGGCCGAGCACCTCGGGTCGCACGACGCACCACAGGACACATCGGCCTCCGACCCGGCCCACCCGGCGGGTCCCGTCACGGAGGAGGGGGAGTGATGACAGTGACCACCGAGGACGGGGGGACCTCCCGCCCGGGCAAGTTCGAGGGTGGGGGAGAGAGCAGCCCCGAGAAGCTGCTCGCACCCGTCCTGTCCGCCTTCTGGGACGAGGAGAAGGCCTGGACGCTGGACGTCTACCGACGGCACGAGGGGTACGAGGGGCTCCGCAAGGCGCTCGCCATGTCGCCGGACGACGTGATCGCGTACGTCAAGGACTCCGGACTGCGCGGGCGCGGCGGCGCGGGATTCCCGACCGGAATGAAGTGGCAGTTCATTCCGCAGGGCGACGGCAAGCCTCACTATCTTGTTGTCAACGCCGACGAGTCGGAGCCCGGGACCTGCAAGGACATCCCGCTCCTCTTCGCGAACCCGCACAGCCTCATCGAGGGCATCGTCATCGCGTGCTATGCCATCAGGTCGTCGCATGCCTTCATCTATCTGCGGGGTGAGGTCGTCCCCGTACTGCGCCGGCTGCACTCGGCCGTGGACGAGGCCTACGCGGCGGGCTACCTCGGCGAGAACATCCTGGGCAGCGGACTCGACCTCCAACTCACCGTGCACGCGGGCGCGGGCGCGTACATCTGCGGTGAGGAGACCGCACTGCTCGACTCGCTCGAAGGCCGCCGTGGCCAGCCGCGGCTGCGTCCCCCCTTCCCTGCGGTCGCGGGCCTCTACGCGTGCCCGACTGTGGTGAACAACGTCGAGTCCATCGCGTCCGTTCCCGCGATCCTGACCCGGGGCAAGGAATGGTTCCGGTCGATGGGCAGCGAGAAGTCACCCGGCTTCACGCTCTACTCGCTCAGCGGCCATGTCGCGAGTCCCGGTCAGTACGAGGCCCCGCTCGGCATCACGCTCCGCCAGCTGCTCGAGATGAGCGGCGGCATGCGGCCCGGCCACCGCCTCAAGTTCTGGACGCCGGGCGGCTCCTCGACGCCGATGTTCACCGACGAGCACCTCGACGTCCCGCTCGACTACGAGGGCGTGGGCGCCGCCGGTTCCATGCTCGGCACCAAGGCCCTGCAGTGCTTCGACGAGACGACCTGTGTGGTCCGTGCCGTCACCCGCTGGACCGAGTTCTACGCCCACGAGTCCTGCGGCAAGTGCACGCCCTGCCGCGAAGGGACGTACTGGCTCGTCCAGTTGCTGCGGGACATCGAGGCGGGCAAGGGCGCGATGTCCGACCTCGACAAGCTCGCCGACATCGCCGACAACATCAATGGCAAGTCGTTCTGCGCCCTCGGTGACGGCGCCGCCTCGCCGATCTTCTCCTCCCTCAAGTACTTCCGCGAGGAGTACGAGGAGCACATCACGGGCCGGGGCTGCCCCTTCGACCCGGCCAAGTCCACGGCCTGGGCGGACAAGCCCGCGGAGGTGACCGCATGACTGTGACCACCAGCGCTCCCTCGGGAGGGGGAGGGGCGGCGGTCCCGCCGGAGGACCTCGTCACGCTGACGATCGACGGCATCGAGATCAGCGTGCCCAAGGGCACCCTGGTCATCCGTGCCGCCGAACAGCTCGGCATCGAGATCCCCCGCTTCTGCGACCACCCTCTGCTCGACCCGGCCGGTGCCTGCCGCCAGTGCATCGTCGAGGTCGAGGGCCAGCGCAAGCCCATGGCCTCCTGCACGATCACGTGCACGGACGGGATGGTGGTGAAGACGCACCTCACCTCGCCCGTCGCCGAAAAGGCCCAGAAGGGTGTGATGGAGCTGCTGCTCATCAACCACCCGCTGGACTGCCCGGTCTGCGACAAGGGCGGCGAGTGCCCGCTGCAGAACCAGGCCATGTCGCACGGCCACGCCGAGTCCCGCTTCGAGGGCGGCAAGCGCACCTACGAGAAGCCCGTCCCGATCTCCACCCAGGTGCTGCTGGACCGGGAACGGTGCGTGCTGTGCGCCCGCTGCACCCGGTTCTCCAACCAGATCGCGGGCGATCCGATGATCGAGCTGCTGGAGCGCGGCGCACTCCAGCAGGTCGGCACCGGCGAGGGCGACCCCTTCGAGTCGTACTTCTCCGGCAACACCATCCAGATCTGCCCGGTGGGCGCGCTCACCTCGGCGGCGTACCGCTTCCGCTCGCGGCCCTTCGACCTCGTCTCGTCGCCGTCGGTGTGCGAGCACTGCTCCGGCGGCTGCGCGACCCGCACGGACCACCGGCGCGGCAAGGTCATGCGTCGCCTCGCGGCGAACGACCCCGAGGTCAACGAGGAGTGGATTTGCGACAAGGGGCGCTTCGCGTTCCGGTACGCGCAGATGAGGGACCGCCTCGACACCCCGCTGGTGCGCGGCGAATCCGGTGAACTGGAGCCCGCTTCCTGGCCCGAGGCGCTGGAGGTCGCCGCGCGGGGCCTGCTCGCCGCGCGGGGCCGGGCCGGTGTGCTGACCGGTGGCCGGCTCACCGTCGAGGACGCCTACGCGTACAGCAAGTTCGCGCGCGTGGCCCTCGACACGAACGACATCGACTTCCGCGCGCGCGTGCACAGCGGTGAGGAGGCCGACTTCCTGGCCGCCAGGATCGCGGGTCGCGGCCGCGACCTCGACGGTACGGGCGTCACGTACACCTCCCTGGAGAAGGCACCCGCCGTCCTGCTCGTCGGGTTCGAGTCCGAGGAGGAGGCGCCCGGCGTCTTCCTGCGGCTGCGCAAGGCCTGGCGCGGACACGGACAGCAGGTGTTCTCGCTCGCCACACACGCCACCCGGGGCCTTGCGAAGGCCGGCGGCACCCTGCTGCCCGCCGCGCCCGGCACCGAGACCGAGTGGCTGGACGCGCTGGCCGGCAAGGTCGGCCTGGAGGAGGACGGCGTACGGGCCGCCGAGGCCCTGCGCACCGAGGGCGCGGTGATCGTCGTCGGCGAACGCCTCGCCGCCGTGGCGGGCGGGCTCACCGCCGCCGTCCGGACCGCGGCCGCGACCGGCGCCCACCTGGTGTGGATCCCGCGCCGGGCCGGGGAGCGCGGAGCGGTCGAGGTGGGTGCCCTGCCCTCGCTGCTGCCGGGCGGCCGTCCGGCCACCGACCCGCGTGCGCGGGAGGAGGTCGCCGCCGCCTGGGGCGTCGCCGAACTCCCGCACCGCTACGGCCGGGACACGGGTCAGATCGTGGAGGCCGCGGCCACGGGCGAACTGCGGGCCCTGATGGTCGCCGGCGTCGACGTCGCCGACCTGCCCGATCCGGCACGCGCGCGTGAAGCACTCTCCGCGGTGGACTTCGTGGTCTCGCTCGAGCTGCGCCCCGGCGAGGTCACCGACCGCGCGGACGTGGTGCTGCCGGTCGCGGCGGTCGCCGAGAAGGCCGGCACCTTCCTCAACTGGGAGGGCCGGGCCCGCTTCTTCGAGGCCGCGCTCAAGCCCGACCAGATGACCCGCTCAGTGGCACCCACCGACGCGCGCGTGCTCCAGATGCTCGCCGACGCCATGGACGTCCATCTGGGCCTGCCCGATCTGCGCACCGTGCGCATGGAGCTGGACCGGCTCGGCGCATGGGGCGGACCACGGGCGAACAACCCCCTGGAGATCGGCGGGCAGCTGCCGCGCCCGGCAGCCGGGGAGGCCGTGCTCGCGGGCCACCGGCTGCTGCTCGACCTGGGCCGCCTCCAGGAGGGCGACGACGCGCTCGCCGGCACCCGGCACGCGGCACGCGCGCGCGTGTCCGCCGCCACCGCTGCCGAGGCGGGCGTCAAGGACGGCGACACCTTCGCCGTGACCGGCCCCGCCGGAACCGTCGAACTCCCGCTGCAGATCACCGAGATGCCCGACCGCGTCGTCTGGCTCCCGCTGAACTCCACGGGTGGTGGCGTCGCCTCCGACACCGGCGCGCTGCCCGGCACCCTCGTCCGCATCGGCCCGGCGACGTCCACCGTCGACACCCCCAAGGAGGTGGAGGCATGAGCCCGTACCTCGCCGCTGAAGACCTCTCCATGTTCGGCCACGACCCGTGGTGGCTGGTCGTCATCAAGGCGGTCTTCTGCTTCGCCTTCCTGATGGTGACCGTGCTGTTCTCCATCGTGTGGGAGCGCAAGGTCGTCGCCTGGATGCAGCTGCGCATCGGCCCCAACCGGCACGGCCCCTGGGGCATGCTCCAGTCGCTCGCCGACGGCGTGAAGCTGATGCTGAAGGAAGACGTCATCGTCAAGCGCGCGGACAAGGTGGTCTACGTGCTCGCGCCGATCGTCGCGGCCATCCCGGCCTTCATGGCGATCGCGGTGATTCCCTTCGGACCCTCCGGCAACGAGATCTCGATCTTCGGCCATCGCACCGCGATGCAGCTGACCGACCTGCCGATCGCGATGCTCTACATCCTCGCGATCGCCTCGGTCGGCATCTACGGCATCGTGCTGGCGGGCTGGAGCTCCGGATCCACCTATCCGCTGCTGGGCGGTCTGCGCTCCTGCGCGCAGATGATCTCGTACGAGATCGCCATGGGCGCCGCCTTCGCCTCCGTGTTCCTCTACTCGGGGTCGATGTCGACGTCGCGGATCGTCGAGCAGCAGCACGACCGCTGGTTCATCCTGCTGCTCCCGGTCTCGTTCATCATCTACATCGTCACGATGGTCGGCGAGACCAACCGTGCCCCCTTCGACATGCCCGAGTCGGAGGGCGACCTGGTCGGCGGGTTCAACACCGAGTACTCGTCGATCAAATTCGCGATGTTCATGCTCGCCGAGTACGTGAACATGGTGACCGTCTCGGCCGTGTCGACCACGCTCTTCCTGGGCGGCTGGCGGGCACCGTGGCCGATCAGCACCTTCTGGGCGGGAGCCAACCACGGCTGGTGGCCGCTGCTCTGGTTCGTCGTCAAGGTCCAGTTGCTGCTGTTCTTCTTCATCTGGCTGCGCGGCACGCTGCCCCGCGTCCGCTACGACCAGCTGATGAAGCTCGGCTGGAAGGTGCTCATCCCGGTCTCCGTGGTCTGGCTGATGCTCGTGGCGACCGTGCGGGTGCTGCGCAACGAGAACTACGGCTTCGCCGACATCGCCTTGTATGTCGCGGGCGGCATCCTCGCGCTGCTGCTGGTGTCGTTCGTCATCGACATGTTCCGCGCAAAGGCCACGGAGGGCGAACGGCCCGCCGAGGGGCCGGCCGCATTCGACGCGATGGCGGGCGGATTCCCCGTGCCGCCGCTGCCCGGTCAGACCCTGCCGCCGGTACCGCGGCGCCGTTCGCGCGGCCAGCGGGAGCTGATTGTCAGTGGTGGACCGGACACTGTCAGTGACGGATCTTCGGATGGAAAGGAGGCGTCCGATGGCTGAGGAGCCCAAGGAGACCAAGCCCGGTTTCCAGAACCCCGTGGCCGGCTTCGGCGTGACCTTCAAGGCCATGTTCAAGAAGCGGCTGACCGAGCAGTACCCGGAGCAGAAGAAGACCACGGCTCCGCGGTTCCACGGACGGCACCAGCTCAACCGCCATCCGGACGGCCTGGAGAAGTGCGTCGGCTGCGAGCTCTGCGCCTGGGCCTGCCCCGCCGACGCGATCTATGTCGAGGGCGCGGACAACACGGACGAGGAGCGCTACTCGCCGGGCGAGCGGTACGGGCGGGTGTACCAGATCAACTACGCCCGCTGCATCCTGTGCGGGCTGTGCATCGAGGCGTGCCCCACCCGCGCGCTCACGATGACGAACGAGTTCGAGCTCGCCGACTCCAGCCGCGCCAACCTCATCTACACCAAGGAGCAGCTGCTCGCCGGCCTCGAAGAGGGCATGGTCGACACGCCCCACGCCATCTACCCGGGGACGGACGAGCAGGACTACTACCAGGGTCTGGTGACGGAGGCCGCGCCCGGCACGGTGCGTCAGGTGGCCGTCTCCAAGGGAGAGAAGCCCGAGGAACAGGGGGCTGACGCATGAGCCCGCAACTCGCCGCCTACACCACCTCCACGGGAGAGGCCTTCCAGTTCTGGGTCCTCGGCACCGTCGCGGTGATCGGCGCCCTGTGCACCGTCTTCATGAAGAAGGCCGTGCACAGCGCGCTCTGCCTGGCCGGCACCATGATCGTGCTGGCGGTGTTCTACCTCGCCAACGGCGCCTACTTCCTCGGGGTCGTGCAGATCGTCGTCTACACCGGCGCGATCATGATGCTGTTCCTGTTCGTGGTGATGCTCGTCGGTGTCACCGCGGCGGACTCCCTGAAGGAAACCATCAAGGGCCAGCGCTGGCTGGCCCTTGTGTGCGGGGTCGGCTTCGGCGTCCTTCTCCTCGCGGGCATCGCCCACGCGTCCCTGAAGGACTTCGACGGCCTGGGCAAGGCCAACGCGAACGGCAATGTGGAGGGTCTGGCGGCCCTCATCTTCACCAAGTACGTGTACGCCTTCGAAATCACCGGTGCCCTGCTCATCACGGCCGCGGTCGGCGCCATGGTGCTCACCCACCGCGAGCGCACCGAGCGCGCCCGGACCCAGCGCGAGCTGTCCGAGCAGCGGGTGCGCGAGGGCAAGCACCTTCCGCCGCTTCCGGCCCCCGGCGTCTACGCCCGGCACAACGCGGTGGACATCGCCGGTCTTCTCCCGGACGGCACCCCGTCCGAGCTGACCGTCAACAAGACCCTGCGCGAGCGCGGTCAGATCCGTGATGTGTCCGAGGAGGCGATCGGCGATCTGAAGGCCCTCGAACAGCGGGCCGCGGAGCGCCTGGAGCGGTCCGAGGAGGAGCGTCCGGCGCTCAAGAGGACCGAGGAGGCGTCGAAGTGAACCCGGTCAACTACCTCTACCTAGCCGCCCTGTTGTTCACGATCGGCGCGACCGGTGTGCTCATCCGGCGGAACGCGATCGTGGTGTTCATGTGCATCGAGCTGATGCTCAATGCCTGCAACCTCGCGTTCGTCACCTTCTCCCGGATGCACGGCAATCTCGACGGCCAGATCATCGCGTTCTTCACGATGGTCGTCGCCGCCGCGGAGGTCGTGGTCGGGCTCGCGATCATCGTGTCGCTGTTCCGTACCCGCCACTCGGCCTCGGTCGACGACGCCAGCCTGATGAAGCTGTAAGGGGTCGGAAGAACTGTGGAGAACCTGATTGCGCTGCTGATCGCGGCGCCTCTGCTCGGAGCGGCCGTCCTGCTGTGCGGCGGCAGAAGGCTCGATGCGGTCGGCCACTGGATCGGCACGGTGCTCGCCACCGCCTCCTTCGTGGTCGGCGCCGTCCTCTTCACCGACATGCTGGGCAAGGCCGCCGACCACCGGACCCTGACGCAGCACCTGTTCAGCTGGGTCCCGGTGGGCGGCTTCCAGGCCGACGTGGCCTTCCGGCTCGACCAGCTGTCGATGACGTTCGTCCTGCTGATCACCGGTGTCGGCTCGCTCATCCATCTGTACTCGGTCGGGTACATGGAGCACGACGAGCGCAGGCGCCGCTTCTTCGGCTATCTGAATCTGTTCCTCGCGGCGATGCTGCTGCTCGTCCTCGCCGACAACTACCTCCTGCTGTACGTCGGCTGGGAGGGCGTCGGTCTCGCCTCGTACCTGCTGATCGGCTTCTGGCAGCACAAGCCGAGCGCGGCGACGGCGGCGAAGAAGGCGTTCCTCGTCAACCGCGTCGGCGACATGGGCCTCTCGATCGCCATCATGCTGATGTTCACGACCTTCGGGACCTTCGCCTTCGGGCCGGTCTTCGCGGACGTGGGCAAGGCCGGCGAGGGCAAGCTCACCGCCATCGGCCTGATGCTGCTGCTCGCCGCGTGCGGCAAGTCCGCACAGGTTCCGCTGCAGTCCTGGCTCGGGGACGCGATGGAGGGCCCGACCCCGGTCTCGGCCCTCATCCACGCCGCGACCATGGTGACCGCGGGTGTCTATCTGATCGTCCGCTCCGGTGTGATCTTCAACGCGGCACCGGACGCCCAGCTGGTGGTCACCGTGGTCGGTGCCGTCACGCTCCTGTTCGGTGCGATCGTCGGTTGCGCCAAGGACGACATCAAGAAGGCGCTGGCCGGCTCCACCATGTCGCAGATCGGGTACATGGTGCTCGCCGCGGGTCTCGGCCCCATCGGCTATGTCTTCGCGATCATGCACCTCGTGACGCACGGCTTCTTCAAGGCGGGGCTCTTCCTCGGTGCCGGCTCGGTGATGCACGGCATGAACGACGAGGTCGACATGCGCAAGTACGGCGGCCTGCGGAAGTACATGCCGGTCACGTTCGTCACGTTCGGCCTCGGCTACCTCGCCATCATCGGCTTCCCGGGCCTGTCCGGCTTCTTCTCCAAGGACAAGATCATCGAGGCGGCCTTCGCCAAGGGCGGCACCGAGGGCTGGATCCTGGGCGGCGCGGCCCTGCTGGGGGCGGCCATCACCGCGTACTACATGACGCGCGTGATGATCATGACCTTCTTCGGTGAGAAGCGCTGGCAGCCGGACGAGCACGGCCACGAACCGCACCCGCACGAGTCGCCGGGGGTCATGACGATCCCGATGATCGTGCTGGCCTTCGGTTCGGTGTTCGCGGGCGGGTTCTTCTCGGTCGGCGACCGCTTCCTGCACTGGCTGGAGCCGGTCACCGGGCACTCGGAGGGCAACTCGCCGGTCAGCGCCCTGACGGTCACGATCGCCACGATGGTGCTGCTCGTCGTGGGCGCCGGCATCGCCTACGCCCAGTACGGCCGCCGCCCGGTGCCGGTCGTCGCCCCGCGCGGATCGCTGCTCACCCGGGCGGCCCGGCGCGACCTGCTCCAGGACGACTTCAACCACGTCGTTCTCGTCCGCGGCGGAGAGCACCTCACGCGCTCCCTGGTGTACGTGGACCACACCCTGGTCGACGGCGTCGTCAACGGCACCGCGGCCTCGGTCGGCGGCCTCTCCGGTCGGCTCCGCCGGCTGCAGAACGGCTACGCACGGTCGTATGCGGTCTCGATGTTCGGCGGTGCGGCGCTGCTCGTCGCCCTGACCCTGCTGATGAGGGCGGTCTGATACCGATGTCCTTTCCTCTGCTGACTTCGGCGGCGGCGCTCCCGGCCCTGGGAGCGATCGCCACGGCCGCGGTCCCGGCCGCACAGCGGACCGTCGCCAAATGGCTGGCGCTGGTCGTCTCGCTCGCCACGCTCGCGCTCGCCGCGCTGGTCGTGGTCCGCTTCGATCCGGGCGGCTCCCGCTACCAGCTCACCGAGTCCCACGCCTGGATCAGGGACTTCGGGGTGCGGTACGAACTCGGGGTGGACGGCATCGCCGTGGCGCTCATCGCGCTGACCGCCCTGCTGATGCCGTTCGTGATCCTGGCGGGATGGCACGACGCCGACCCGCTGGAGACCGGAAGCCGCCGCTGGCGGCCGACGCAGGGCTTCTTCGCCCTGATCCTGGCCGTCGAGGCGATGGTGATCCTCTCCTTCGAGGCCACCGACGTCTTCCTCTTCTACATCTTCTTCGAAGCCATGCTCATCCCGATGTACTTCCTCATCGGCGGCTTCGGGGACCGTGCCCACGAGCACGGCGAGAAGGTGGCGTCCACGCAGCGGTCGTACGCCGCCGTCAAGTTCCTCCTCTACAACCTGGTCGGCGGCCTGATCATGCTGGCCGCGGTGATCGGCCTCTACGTGCAAGCGGGGAACTTCTCGCTCCCGGAGATCGTGCAGGCGCGGGCGAACGGCTCGCTCCACATGGCGACCAGCACCGAACGCTGGCTGTTCCTCGGCTTCTTCTTCGCCTTCGCGGTGAAGGCGCCGCTGTGGCCGGTGCACACCTGGCTGCCCAACGCCATGGGAGAGGCCACCGCCCCGGTCGCCGTGCTGATCACGGCGGTCGTCGACAAGGTCGGCACGTTCGCCATGCTCCGCTTCTGCCTCCAGCTGTTCCCGGAGGCCAGCAAGTGGGCGACGCCCGCCATCCTCATCCTGGCGCTGATCAGCATCATCTACGGTGCACTGCTCGCCGTGGGCCAGCGGGACATCAAGCGCCTGGTGGCCTACGCGTCGATCTCGCACTTCGGCTTCATCATCATGGGCATCTTCGCGATGACCAGCCAGGGCCAGTCCGGGGCAACCCTCTACATGGTCAACCACGGCATCTCGACCGCTGCCCTGATGCTGGTGGCCGGCTTCCTGATCTCGCGCCGCGGCTCGCGTCTGATCGCGGACTACGGAGGCGTGCAGAAAGTGGCGCCGGTGCTCGCCGGCACCTTCCTGATCGGCGGCCTGGCGACGCTCTCGCTGCCCGGGCTCGCGCCGTTCGTCAGTGAGTTCCTGGTCCTGGTCGGCACGTTCGCACGCCATCCGGCCATCGGCATCATCGCCACCTTCGGCATCGTCCTCGCCGCGCTCTACACCCTCGTCCTCTACCAGCGGACGATGACGGGCCCGGTGAAACCGGAGGTCGCCCAGATGCCGGACCTGCGCGTGCGTGAACTGCTGGTGGTCGCCCCGCTGATCGCGTTGCTGATCTTCCTGGGCGTCTACCCGAAGCCGGTCACCGACATCGTGAACCCGGCGGTCCAGCAGACCATGTCCGACGTACACCAGACCGACCCCAAGCCCGAGGTGGAGGCGGCCAAGTGAGCACAGCAGTCGTCCACAGCCTGTGGACAACCGCGGCCGATCCGATCTCGAAGATCGGCGCGCCGAAGATCGAATACGGTCAGTTGGCACCCACCTTGATCGTCCTGGGTGGGGCACTGGTCGGAGTGCTGATCGAGGCCTTCGTGCCGCGCAAGTCCCGTTACTACGCCCAGGCGTTCGTATCGACGGTCGCGCTCGCCGCCGCGTTCGCCGCAGTCGTGGCGCTCGCGGCCGGCGGGTACGGCACCACCAAGGCGCACATCGCGGCCATGGGCGCCATCGCGGTCGACGGGCCGTCCCTGTTCCTTCAGGGGACGATCCTGCTGGCCGGTCTGCTCGGCGTGTTCACCTTCGCCGAGCGGCGCCTGGACCCGGCAGCGCACGGCAACCGGGTCGACTCCTTCGCCGCGCAGGCGGCGGCCGTACCGGGCAGCGAGAGCGAGAAGGCCGCCGTGAAGGCGGGCTTCACGACGACCGAAGCGTTCCCGCTGCTGCTGTTCGCGGTGGGCGGCATGCTCGTCTTCCCCTCGGCGAACGACCTGCTGACCCTGTTCGTCGCCCTGGAAGTCTTCTCGCTGCCGCTGTACCTGCTGTGCGCCCTGGCCCGCCGCAAGCGGCTCATGTCGCAGGAGGCCGCGGTCAAGTACTTCCTGCTCGGCGCCTTCGCCTCCGCGTTCACGCTGTTCGGCATCGCGCTGCTGTACGGCTACGCGGGCTCGGTGTCCTACGGCACGATCGCCCGGGTCGTGGACGGCACGGTCACGAACGTCGACCCGGCGCTCGCGGGCACCATGGGCAATGACGCGCTGCTGCTGATCGGTGCCGCGATGGTCGTGATGGGCCTGCTGTTCAAGGTGGCCGCGGTGCCCTTCCACATGTGGACACCGGACGTGTACCAGGGAGCACCGACCCCGGTGACCGGTTTCATGGCGGCGGCGACCAAGGTGGCGGCGTTCGGCGCCCTGCTGCGGCTGCTGTACGTCGTGCTGCCGGGCATGCGCTGGGACTGGCGTCCGGTGATGTGGGCGGTCGCGATCGTCACCATGCTGGGCGGCGCGATCGTCGCGATCACCCAGACCGACATCAAGCGCCTGCTCGCCTACTCGTCGATCGCGCACGCGGGCTTCATCCTCGCGGGTGTCATCGCGACGACACGGGACGGCGTGTCCTCGGTCCTCTTCTATCTGGCCGCGTACTCGTTCGTGACGATCGGAGCCTTCGCCGTCGTGACGCTCGTCCGGGACGCGGGCGGCGAGGCCACGCACCTGTCCAAGTGGGCCGGGCTCGGACGCAGGTCGCCCCTGGTGGCGGCCGTGTTCGCGGTGTTCCTGCTGGCCTTCGCGGGCATCCCGCTGACCTCTGGGTTCGCCGGGAAGTTCGCCGTGTTCAAGGCGGCGGCGGAGGGCGGGGCGGTCCCGCTGGTGGTGATCGGTGTGATCTCGTCGGCGATCGCCGCGTTCTTCTACATCCGGGTGATCGTGCTGATGTTCTTCAGCGAGCCGCACCCCGAGGGCCCGACGGTGGCGGTGCCCTCACCGCTGACGATGACGGCGATCGGGGCGGGCGTGGCGGTCACGCTGGCACTGGGTGTGGCGCCGCAGTACTTCCTGGATCTGGCGAGCCAAGCGGGTGTGTTCGTGCGCTGACGCACAGCGCCCGCAGGGCGACGGCCCGGTGCCCGCTCGGGGGGTGCCGGGCCGTCGTGCGTGCGGCTCACCGGTTCGGCGCGCGACGCGTCACGACCGCCGGTCCTTGACCTGGGGTGGACACGGGAGCCTGTGGACAACTCCGGACCTGTCGGCGCGGCCCCCTATCGTGGACGTCGTGGTCGAAGGACGACGTACGGGGGACGGGCGATGGACGGGACAGGTGTGATGACCGAGGCGGGCGTGCGGCCGGTGCCGGGCGGTGGCAGCGAGGCGCTGGCCGCGCTGAACCGGGTCTTCGGCTACGAGACCTTCCGCGGCGAGCAGGAAGCGATCATCGAGCATGTGGTGGCCGGCGACGACGCCGTGGTGCTCATGCCCACCGGCGCCGGCAAGTCGCTCTGCTACCAGATCCCGGCCCTGGTCAGACCCGGCACGGGCGTGGTCGTCTCGCCCCTGATCGCGCTGATGCAGGACCAGGTGGACGCGCTGCGGGCGCTCGGCGTGCGCGCGGGGTTCGTCAACTCCACGCAGGACTTCGAAGAGCGGCGCATGGTGGAGGCGGAGTTCCTGGCCGGCGAGCTGGACCTGCTCTATCTGGCCCCCGAGCGGCTGCGCCTGAACGCCACCCTCGACCTGCTCTCGCGCGGCAAGATCTCGGTGTTCGCCATCGACGAGGCGCACTGCGTGTCCCAGTGGGGCCATGACTTCCGGCCCGACTATCTGGCCCTGTCCCTGCTCGGCGAGCGCTGGCCGGAGGTCCCCCGGATCGCGCTGACGGCGACGGCGACGCAGGCCACGCACCAGGAGATCACCCAGCGGCTCGGCATGCCGAGCGCCCGTCACTTCGTGTCGAGCTTCGACCGGCCCAACATCCAGTACCGGATCGTCCCGAAGGCCGACCCCAAGAAGCAGCTGCTCACGTTCCTGCGCGAGGAACACGCAGGCGACGCAGGCATCGTCTACTGCCTCTCGCGGAACTCGGTGGAGAAGACGGCCGAGTTCCTGACCCGCAACGGTATCGAGGCGGTGCCGTACCACGCGGGCCTGGACGCGGGCACACGCGCCGCGCACCAGTCCCGGTTCCTGCGCGAGGACGGACTGGTCGTCGTCGCCACCATCGCGTTCGGGATGGGCATCGACAAGCCGGACGTACGGTTCGTCGCGCATCTGGACCTGCCGAAGTCGGTCGAGGGCTACTACCAGGAGACCGGCCGCGCGGGCCGCGACGGGCTGCCGTCCACGGCGTGGATGGCGTACGGGCTGAACGACGTCATACAGCAGCGCAAGCTCATCCAGTCCGGGGAGTCCGACGAGGAGTTCCGCCGCCGGGCCCAGGCGCACCTGGACGCGATGCTGGCGCTGTGCGAGACCGCCCGGTGCCGCCGCGGTCAGCTGCTGGCCTACTTCGACCAGGACCCCGGGACCGGCGGCTGCGGCAACTGCGACACCTGCCTGGTGCCGCCGGACACCTGGGACGGCACGATCGCGGCCCAAAAGGTGCTGTCCACGGTGTGGAGGCTGGACCGGGAGCGGCGGCAGAAGTTCGGCGCGGTGCAGATCGTCGACATTCTGCTGGGGCGGCGCACGGCCAAGGTGATCCAGTTCGACCACGACCAGCTGTCCGTGTTCGGCATCGGCGAGGAGCTGTCCGAGGGCGAATGGCGCGGCGTCATACGGCAGTTGCTGGCGCAGAGCCTGCTGGCGGTCGAGGGCGAGTACGGGACGCTGGTGCTGACCGAGGCCAGCGGTGCGGTGCTGCGGCGGGAGCGCGAGGTGCCCCTGCGCAAGGAGCCGCCCAAACCCACGGTCACCCGGTCCGCGGCCCCGAAGGGTGAGCGTGCGCCGAAGGTGGCGGCGGAGCTTCCGGCCGAGCTGCTGCCGGTCTTCGAGGCCCTGCGCTCCTGGCGTGCGTCCCGGGCGAGGGAACAGGGCGTCCCGGCCTATGTGATCTTCCACGACGCGACGCTCCGCGAGATCGCAACGGCCCGCCCGAGGACGGTGGCCGAGCTCGGCGCGATCGGCGGAGTGGGAGAGAAGAAACTCGCGACGTACGGGGAGGGGGTGCTCGGCGTCCTGGCCGCCCTCGACGGGCCGGCGGAGGAGGATTCCGCGGACGGTGGGCCGGTGTCCGGCCAGGGCCCCGACCCGGAGTGGCCGGAGCCCGAGGACGAGCCCGAACCGGAGGACTGGGCGTAGGTGCTGCCGGGGGGCGTCTTTCGGCGACGGGCGGCCACAGCGCCCGCACCGTGGCCCCCAGCAGCGTCTCCTGCCCGCTCTCCGGGATGCCGCCGGCTCAGCTGCTCGGTACCACCCGGCCTGACACCTCTCCGAGGCCCACCCGCGTCCCGTCCGGCCCCGGTGCCCACGCCGTCATCGTCACCACGTCCCCGTCCTCCAGGAACGTCCGCTTGCCGTCCGGGAGTTCGAGCGGGTCCCGCCCGTTCCAGGTCAGCTCCAGGAGTGAGCCGCGCTCGCCCTCGGCCGTGCCGCTCACGGTGCCCGACCCGTACAGGTCGCCCGTCCGCAGCGACGCGCCGTTCACCGTCATGTGCGCCAACTGCTGCGCCGCCGTCCAATACATGGTCGAGAACGGCGGTTCGGAGATCACATGGCCGTTGACCGCCACGGACATGTGCAGGTCGTAGCCCGCCGGTTCGTCCTGTGAGTCGTCGAGGTACGGCAACAGGGTGTGCGTGCGCTCCGGCGGCGCCACCCGTGCCTGCTCCAGCGCGTCCAGCGGGGTGAGCCACGCCGAGACGGAGGTGGCGAACGACTTGCCGAGGAACGGTCCGAGCGGCACGTACTCCCAGGACTGAATGTCCCGCGCCGACCAGTCGTTGAGGAGGCAGAGACCGAACACATGGTCGCGGAAGCCGGACAGCGGGACCGGCCGGCCCATCTGCGACGGCACACCCACCACGAATCCCACCTCGGCCTCGATGTCCAGGCGGACGGAGGGCCCGAAGACCGGCACCGGGTCCGTGGTCGCCTTGCGCTGGCCCTGCGGACGGACGACATCGGTGCCGGACACCACCACCGTGCCCGATCGGCCGTGGTAACCGATGGGCAGGTGCTTCCAGTTGGAGGGCAGCGAGTCGGGCGCGTCGGGGCGGAAGATCCGGCCGACATTGCGGGCGTGGTTCTCGGAGGCGTAGAAGTCGACGTAGTCCGCCACCTCGAAGGGCAGATGCAGGGTGACCTCGGAGAGCGGGCGCAGAAGGGGTTCGACGGTCTCCCGGTGCGCGGGCACCATCACCCACGCCGTCAGCGCCCGGCGCACGTCCGACCAGGCGGTGCGCCCCGCCGCCAGCAGCGGGCCGAGCGACGGCCGCGCCAGCAGGGCGGCGTAAGGGGAGCCCAGTGCCAGCGCCGCGGCGCCCGCGTCCAGTACGTGGTCGCCCAGACGGACGCCGACGCTCCGATCGTCCGAGCCGATGGGCGAGAACACGCCGTAGGGCAGATTGTGCGGGCCGAAGGGGTCGCCCTCGGGGAGGTCGAAGGGGGGCATCTGATGCTGCCTCGCTTTCGTGCACTTCTGGTGTGCCGGGCATGGGAAATGTGTTCCATGTGGTCGCCGCACACGTTACGGGGGAGTCGCCTGTCTGGGCAGTGTCGAAGTGTTCGCTATGTCCGAATAGGTCTTGTCGGAGCAGTCAATTCCGGCTTGGCGTCCTTCAGGGATATGGACGGGGTGGGGCCGGTCCATAGGGGGACACGTGGGGGACCCGTGGCCGACAGGGCCGGCAGTGTGCCGTTCGACGCGGACCGCGACGTACCGGGGCTCATATTGAAGGCTTCCCTCCCTGGGAGGGGATTGTCCACCCTCCAGGGCTGAGCGGGGATTTACGGCTCAGGCTGCCGCCTGGGCCAGCGGCCCCGGCGGTCTTACGCCCTCGACACCGTCCGGGTTCCAACCTGCCCGGACCAGCATCACGCGGGCGGAGTTCTTGTCCCTGGGGGACACGGCTCCGCACACGGTGCAGGCATACGTTCTCATCGAGAGAGGGAGTGCGTGCTTGGTTCTCGCTCCGCACGTTGCGCAGTCCATCGTGGTGTGCGCCGGGTGCACCAGACGCACGTCTCGCGCGTGTTTGCGGCCCATCTCGACCAGGGCACGCTTGGTCGCGGCGATGGCGGCATCGGCCGCCTTGCGGGCCATGGTGGTCTTCGCGAGGAACCTCGGATGGAAGTCCTCCACCGCAACCCCGTCATGGCCGCGCATCACACCCTTGGCCCACTTGCGGCCGGTGTCCTCCCGCTGCCTCGCGATCTTCTTGTGCAACTTCGCTGCCTGCGCTTGCGCCTTCTGGTAGCCGGCGGATGCGGGCTGCCCCTTCGGCCGGCGCCGCCGGGCCATCATCCGCTGGTACCTCGCCAGCCGCTGCGCGGCCCGCTTGCCGTACCCGCCATGCGGGAGGTCATAGGCGTCATCGGTGGTGGTGGCGGTCTCCTTCACACCCCAGTCCACACCCAGGACGCGGCCGGTCTCAAAGAGCGGCTCAACCTGAGCCGGGACAACGAAGGACACGTACCAATGTCCGAGGCTGTCCCGGTACACGCGCACGCTCGACGGGTCCGCGGGCAGCTCCCGCGACCACACCACGCTCACCACGATCCCGCCCGCCAGGTGCACACGACCGTCCTTGATGCGAAAGCCCCGCCGGGTGTAGTTCAGGCTCGGCCGCGCCTGCCGCTTCTTCTTCCACCGGGGCATCCCCGCCCGACGGTGCGCCGCAACCCGGTCCTTGATGTCCTTGAGGGCCTTGGCGCGAGCCTTGGCGAAGTCGCGTATCACCTGCTGCTGAGGCACGCTCGCGCCCTCAGCCAGCCACGGCATCCCCCTGCGGGCCTCGGTCAGCATCTTGTCGAGCTGAGCCGGGCCACACGTCAGCTTCTCGCCTGTTGCCCTGGCCTGCACGTGGACCTGTTTGGACTTGGCCACGCATTCGTTCCAGATCCACCGGCAGCGATCCCACTCGGCTTCGAGTCGGCGCCTGGCCGTGTTCGACAGGCGCACACGGAAGGTGTACCGGGCATGCCCGGCGTCCTTTGTGGCCGCTGCTGTCGTCATGCATCCGAACCTACCCGGGAGGACTGACAGTTGAGAGTTCTTGATCATCGTGGGCGACATCACCGCCGTGCGGGGTCGACACCGGATCGCCCTGACGGCGATCCGGCTACCCCTGCCCTGCTCCGCAGGAGTCCGATTCATCCCCGGCCTGAAGGCCGGCGCATCCTCGGAGGAACCCGGTGAAGAGCTCAACGGCGCGTGGGGCAGGGGGAGTCGAGCCGCCGGTCGCCGTTCCCGGGGGCCGTGACGTGAGGGAGGATATCCGTGCGTGCCGGGCTGCGTGGGATATCGGATGCCGTCCGGTAACCGCCCGAACGCTGAGGTGTTTCCATCCGTATTCTCTGATCATGGCCGCACCCCTCGCTTACTCGCTCATCGCCACTGACCTGGACGGAACGCTGCTGCGTGGTGACGACACGCTCTCCGACCGGTCACGGGCCGCACTGGAACGGGCCACCGCGGTCGGTGCACAGCACCTGGTGGTGACGGGGCGCCCGGCGCCGAGGGTGCGACCGCTGCTCGACGACCTCGGCGGGAGGGGGCTTGCGGTGTGCGGACAGGGCGCGCAGGTGTACGACGCCGGCGCTCAGCGGCTGCTTTTCTCCGTCACCCTGGACCGGGAGTTGGCCGAAACCGCGCTCGGCAAGATCGAGGCCGAGGTGGGGCAGGTGTACGCGGCCGTGGACCAGGACGGAGTGCACGGGCTCACGCTCATCGAGCCCGGCTACCAAATGCCGCATCCCACGCTGCCCGCGGTGCGGGTGGAGCGGCGCGAGGACCTGTGGTGCGAGCCCATCAGCAAGGTGCTGCTGCGCCACCACGCCCTGTCCGACGACGAGTTGGCGACGGTGGCCCGTGGCGTGGTCGGTTCCCTGGCTACGGTCACCATGTCGGGACCCGGCACCGTCGAGCTGCAGCCGAGCGGCGTCACCAAGGCGACGGGGCTCGCGCTGGCCGCCGGTTTCCTGGGCCTGAGCCCGTCAGGGACCATCGCTTTCGGGGACATGCCCAACGACATCCCCATGTTCGACTGGGCGGCGCAGGGCGTCGCCATGGCCAACGCCCACCCGGAACTCAAGGCGGTCGCCGACGAGATCACCACGTCGAACGAGGACGACGGCGTCGCCGTCGTCCTCGAGCGGCTGTTCCCGGCCGCCAGCCCCCGGCCGCCAGCCCCCGGCCGGCGGCTGCCGGTCAGGCGCTGACGGCCCGCGGACCTCAGTAGGCGCTGTTGACGTTGTCGATCGAGCCGTACCGGTGGGCGGCGTAGTTGCACGCGGCCGTGATGTTCGCGACCGGGTCGTAGGGGTCGAAGGGCGTGCCCGACACGTGGTACGTCCGGAAGGTCGGGTCGATGATCTGGAGGAGCCCCTTGGACGGGATGCCCTTGCGGGCGTTGGAGTCCCAGAGGTTGATGGCCTTCGGGTTGCCCGAGGACTCGCGCATCACGTTGCGGTAGATGCCGTTGTACGAGCCGGGGATTCCCTTCTGGGCCATGATCGCGAGCGACTGGCGGATCCAGCCGTCGAGGCTACCGGCGCGGGACGTCACGCTGGCGGCCTTCGTCGGAGCGGCCGGCGTGGCGGCCGAAGCGCAGGTCGCACCCATGATCGGCAGGGCGAGAACCACGGCTCCGGTCCCCGCGGCGGTGAGTGCGCGGCGGATGCGGGTGGCCTTGGAGTTGCGGTCCTGGCGACGTGCGGGCAGGGCGAAAGCGGACATGTGGCATTCCTCTCCGGCGCCTGCGAGGTGAGCTGTCGGGTTCGGGCGGGGAGGTGCCCGGCCGTGTCCTCGGTGTCGAGGCACGGCTTCACCCCAAGCCGCTCCGGCACAGTGTCCGGCCCGGCGACTTACCTGGGTCCCCCGCTCCTGCCGTGGTGGGTCGATGGCTTCTCGAGCGGCGGCAGGATTCGGCGGCCCGCTCGGGTCGAAGGGAAGGTATGCGAGAGCACATGTCGGGAACAAGCCTGGATGTCATGCTCCGACCCGATTGACCATGACATCGGGGAATAAGGGGTGTGATCCTCTTTGTCGAGAGATGCTCAACTTGGCATACGCAAAGGGTGATTGGGTGACCCGCCCGAAAGCCCCCCTCCGACGGGTGCGTGACTCAATTCACTTCGCCCTTACGTGAGGCGCGATTGGCAACTAAGGGGCTAATGTGGCAATTCGGACAGGCGGATGCGCGCACCTCTCCCGCCCGGCATTCCGGCCAATCGGGCATATTGCCCCATAAGGGCTTGAGGTGGCGATCGGATGCCTCGCCTCTATCCCGTTCCGCGGGGGATCCGCTTCTCCCATGTGCGGTGGAACACCACCTCGTAGCCGTCCTTGCAGACGACCTCGTGAGAGGTGACGAAGTCCGTCTCGGTGCAGGTGAGCTCCGCGTGCGTCTCCACCCTCGCGTCCCAGCCCGACTCCGGGCGGTGCAGCCGGACCGACCAGTCGCAGCGGATGCGGGCGGTCAACGGACCCGAGTCCTCGATGGTGTACGCCTCCAGCGCGTCCTCGCTCACTTCGAGGCCGTCGGGATACACGCGCGTGCCGTCCCGGCGCGGGTCGACGACCAGGAGCCACTCGCCCTTCGCCACGTCCCGCACCACCAGGCGCTCCGGGCGGGGTTCGTCGAGCGTGGCCGGATCGCTGACGCCGAGCGGCTCGGACTGCTCCGGTTCCTCGAAGGCGATGTGCGGCCCCTGCTCCCGGGTCCGCACCGGGAGTTCCAGCGAGCTTCCGGCGGGGTCCAGCGTGAAGCCCGCCTCCGAACCGGGCCGGGGCCACGCCCACGGCCAGTACGCGGAGGAGACGGCCAGGCGGATGCGGTGACGGGGCGGGAAGGCATGGCCGACACCGCTCAGTTCGAAGACCACGTCCTCCGTCGTGCCCGGAATCCAGGGGGCGGGCCGATCAGGACCGCGGCGCGCCCACAGGTTCAGGACTCCACGGGTGACCAGTGTCGACGAACCGTCGGGCGCCACATCGCAGAGACGGGCGACCACTTGGCCGCCCGGCACCGGACAGGTCAGCCGCAGCCGCACCCGGGGACGGCCCAGCACCCAGGTCTCCTCGGCGGGTTCGAACTCGAAACACACCGACCTCGCGTCCTCCTCGCGCTGGTCCGGCGGCAGATCGGCGTGGTCGCCACGGGGAGCGAAGCCGCCCGAGTCGAGGCCGGTGTGCATCGGGGACCGGACGGGCACGGACGCGCCCTGGAGTGCGTACGGGACCCGGGTGACGTTCGGCGAGGGCCAGGACGGCTCGCCGACCCAGCGGCCCGGGAGTGCGTCGTAGTGCGTCGCCGGAGGATGCGGGTCGCTGATGTACACCCGCAGCGGCGGCTCGGCCATGACTCCCGTGTCCTCGCCCTTGAGCCAGTGGTCCCACCAGCGCAGCGTCTCCTGGAGGAAACCGATCGCCGGACCCGGCAGCCCGTGATCCGGGTACTGGTGCGACCAGGGCCCGATCAGACCGCGTACGCGATCGGCCGGAAGGTGCTCCACGAGCCCGAGGACGGCGTCCCGGTACGGGTCGTGCCGGCCGCCCACCGCGAGTACGGCCGCCCGGCGGAGCGCACCGTGGTCCTCCCGGATGCCGCCGTGGCCCCAGGGGCCGTCCCACACCGGGTGGGCCGGCCAGGTGTCGACGAGCGGGTCGAGCGCCTCCAGGCGGTCGGCCCAGACGTCCCGCCACACCGTGCCCACATGTGCCGGGTCCGGCGGACGGGCCGCGAGGGCGACCAGGGCCGACGCACGGGCGGGCAGGTCCCCGGCGAGGACGGAACCCCCCAGGTGGTGCAGGTCGTTGTCCAGGCGCTCGTCCCCGGCGCACACCGCGACGACCGCCCCCAGCGGCTCGGGCGCGAGGGCCGCGACCCTGAGCGAGGCGATGCCGCCCAGGCCGATGCCGAACATGCCCACACGGCCGTCGCACCAGGGTTGAGCGGCCAGCCACTCGACGACCTCGACACCGTCGGACAGCCCGGTGGCCGTGTACGCGTCGGCGGGCCGGCCGTCCGAGTTGCCGTGCCCGCGCGCGTCCACCCGTACGGAGACATAGCCGTGCCCCGCGTACCAGGGGTGCCGCTGCCAGTCGCGGAGCGCGGTGGAGTCGGTCAGGCGGCCGGGGAGGTACTCGAGGAGGGCCGGGACCGGCTCGGCGGTCAACGGGCGCCACGCGCGCGCATACAGACGAGTGCCGTCCTGGAGCGGGATCCAGAAATCACCGTGAGCCGTCGCGTGGGGGAAGGACGTACGGATGTGCATGTGCGTACCTCGGCTCCTCGGCGATGTCCGCAGCCGGCTGGGGCGGCGGCGCGGTCGCGGGGCGGTGACCTCCCGTTCACGCGCGGCCGGGTGACGGCGACCGGTGTGTACGGTTCGGGCGCCCGCGACCCGGTGGGGTGCGTCCGGCGGGGTACACGGGAGGACGTGAGGGGGCTGGCACCGGCTGCGAGAGGTTATTTCCGGGTATGTCGATGAAGATGTGTTCATATCACCTGATCAAGAACATACCGTTCGTGATTCGATACCGCCCGGCCTGGAACAGTGGGCGCTCGCGGTGATCGAAACGTGACCGGATACGCTGACTTGAGTGATGGCAACGACAGATCGACAAACTCGGTGAGCCACGTCGACAGACAGCGTCATCGACCGAGTGACCGTGCTTGAGACCGACCGTGTGATCGTCAGCAGACGTCAGCAGACAGGAGACCCCACGTGACCGTCGTCGGGCCGTTCGGGCTGAGCGTGCGGGACCAGGCTCTGGAGGCCGATGTCCAGGCCGGACTGGCCGCTGTCGAGGAGGGGTTGCTGGACGCCACCAAGAGCGAAGTGCCCTTCATCACGGAGGCCGCGCAGCACCTCGTGCACGCGGGCGGCAAGCGTTTCCGGCCGCTGCTCGTGATGCTCGCCGCGCAGTTCGGTGATCCGTACGCGCCCGGCATCGTGCCCTCGGCCGTGGTCGTGGAGCTGACCCATCTCGCCACGCTGTACCACGACGACGTGATGGACGAGGCCGAGGTGCGGCGCGGGGTCGACAGCGCGAACACCCGCTGGGGCAACGCGGTCGCGGTCCTCACCGGTGACTTCCTGTTCGCGAGGGCGTCGCACATCCTGGCCGACCTCGGCCCCGAGGCGGTGCGCATCCAGGCCGAGGCGTTCGAACGGCTGGTCACCGGCCAGATCCTGGAGACGGCCGGCCCCCGGGACGGCCGCGACCCGGTGGACCACTACCTCGACGTGCTCGGCGGCAAGACGAGCTCCCTGGTGGCGGTGGCCTGCCGCTTCGGGGCGATGATGTCGGGTGCCGACGAGACGGTCGTGGACGTGCTGACGCAGTACGGCGAGCGGCTGGGCGTGGCGTTCCAGCTGGCCGACGACGTGCTGGACATCGCCTCGGACTCGCGCGAGTCCGGGAAGACGCCCGGGACGGACCTGCGCGAGGGCATCGCCACGCTGCCGGTCCTGCGCCTGCGTGAGCGCGCGGAGCGTCTGGGGCTGGCCGAGGACATCGCCCTGTGCGAGCTCCTGGACTCGGACCTCACCGACGACGCCCGCCATGCGGAGGCGCTCGCCCGCCTCAGGGTGCATCCCGCGCTGGAGCAGGCCCGCCGCGACACGATCCGCTATGCGGAGGACGCCCGCTCGGCTCTGGTCCCGCTGCCGGAGTGCGGTGCGAAGGCGGCTCTGATGGAGATGTGCGACGCGGTGGTGCACCGAGCGGGCTGACCCGTCGGCGCCGCGCGGCGGTACCGGCGGTCGGTACCGCCCGTCACATCGGGTTCTTGTGACACGCATGGCACATCCGTGACCGTTCCGCCATACCTGCCTGCGGAATGTGAGACAGGTCACATAATTGGATTGAGTCCAGTCTCGGATCGGGTCCGTATCCATGCCCAGAAGCTGACGCAGGGGGCGTCAGCTCGGGTACGGGGAGATTTCCGGACATGCGTACAGGCGCTCCGTTCACCAAGCGCCGCAAGAGCCTGATCATCACCGGCATCGCCGTGGCCGCCGCGGCCTCGGTCGCCGCCGCGATCATCCCGGCCTTCGCCGCCGGGCACGGCCACGCGCGGCACGGCACCGACCATGCCGGGCACGCCGACCAGGCCGTCGTCACCCAGAGCGGCACCCTCACCGGCACCGGCTCCGGCGGCACGATCCTTGTCGCGAGCCTGCGCGGCGCCGACGAGGTGCCCGTCGCCGGCGGCCCCGCGGTGGGTGACAGGGACGGCGCCGCCCTGGAGTTCGTCAGGGTCAAGGCCGACAAGGTCTCCGTCGCCGTCACCTGGCGCGGCACGGTCCGGCCCACCCTGCTCCACATCCACCAGGGCCCAAGGGCGCCAACGGAGGGGTCAAGATCGACTTCAGCAAGCTGCTGGAGAGGGGCGTCAAGGGCCACACCGTCGTCGGAACCGTGAAGGTCACGGACACCGCCCTGCTGTCGCGGCTCAAGAGCGACCCAGGCGCCTTCTACGCCAATCTGCACACCGCCGAATTCCCGGGTGGAGCCGTCCGAGGCCGGCTCCACAACGTCACCACCGCCTTCGACTTCCGCCAAGCGCTGGACAACTTCCAGGCCTCGGTGGTCAAGGGCAAGCAGATCTACGAGTGCAAGCCGGCCGCAGGCGGCGGCTACACCTTCGCCCAGCGCGATGTCGCCGCCCTGCTCGGCGGCGGGATCCTGCACTCCTTCGTGAAACCCAACTCCGGTACGCCCCAGTGGGGCGCCCCCGACCGCAGCGCCGTCACCGGCACGGTTCTGACCAAGACCTTCAACGGGGACAGGAACATCCCCGAGCTCGACCTGAAGACCGGCCGGTCCGGCAGGCACCACGGTCTGCTCGCGGACACCGCGGAGATCCTGCGCCTGAACACGGTGGGCGGCGTGGCGCCGACCGGCTCCTGTACCCCTGGAACCGTCGTGGGCGTCCCCTACCGGGCCGACTACGTCTTCGTGCAGCGCTGAGAACCCGGCGGCTCACGCGTCCCTGAGGGCGGCGCCGGCCCACGACCCCTACGGGTCGCGGCCGGCGCCGCTCCGCCGTGTCATACCCGAGGATTACGCGGACTTGAGTCCGCGGGCTGACGCTTCTTCCCGGCCGATTTGGTCAGATGGAAGACACCACCTCACAGGAGTTCGGGTGAGAATGGGCGGCACAGGGGTGGGCGCACCCTCCGGCGAGAGCGAGACCAGAGCCGGGGAGAGTGCACGGACGGCATGCCGCCGCCGACGACGGAGGTAAGGCACACATGGCACCGTACGAATCCGACGACAGCACACCCGCCGAGGAGGTCGAGGACGTACGCGACGGGCGGCGCACGGCCGCGCGGTACGTCGTCCCGGTGACGGTGGTGGGACTGGCCGCGGCGACCATCGGGCTCGTCCCGGCGTTCGCAGGATCCGGCGACCCCGACCTGCCGAAGATCAGCGCGCAGCAACTCATCGAGAAGATCGCCAAGTCGGACGTCCAGCAGATGTCCGGCACGGTGAAGATCAGCACGGACCTGGGCCTGCCGAACCTCGGCGGTGTGGAGAGCGGCCTGACCTCGGGTGCGCTCTCCGGCGATGCGGCGGGCAAGGACGCATCGGCCGCCGACCCGTCCGCCAAGCTGCTGGAACTGGCTTCCGGCACGCACACCGTGCGGGTCGCCGCCGACGGCCAGGACAAGCAGAAGCTCTCCCTGATCGAGAAGGCCGCCGAGTACAGCGTCATCCGCAACGGCGACAACGTCTGGGCCTACGACAGCGCCTCGAACGAGGCGTACCACTCGACCGGTGCGGGCGGCCACGAGAGCGGCAAGGCGACGCCCGAGGACGTGCCGGCCACGCCGAAGGACCTCACAGAGGAGGCCCTGAAGGCCGCCGACAAGACGACCTCGGTGACGGTCGACGGCACCGCGCAGGTCGCGGGCCGGGACGCGTACAAGCTGCTCGTCAAGCCGAAGCAGTCGGGCACCACGGTCGGCGCGATCAGCATCGCGGTGGACGCGAAGACCGGGCTGCCGCTGAAGTTCACGCTGACCCCGGCGTCGGGCGGCGCGGCCGTGGTGGACGCGGGCTTCACCCAGATCTCGTTCGCCAGGCCGGCCGCGTCGACATTCGACTTCACGCCACCCAAGGGCACGAAGGTCACTCAGGGTGACGACCTGAAGGCGGAGCAGAGGAACGAGCACAAGGCGGAGCCGCAGGGCACCGACGAGCGGCTCGGGCGCGGCGCGGAGCCGAAGACCATCGGCGAGGGCTGGAACGCGATCGTCGTGCTGGACACCGGAAGCAAGGGCGGGGTGCCCTCGGGCCCGTCGTCCGACTCCGGCGCGGTCTCCGGCTTCATGAACTCGCTCGGCGACCACGTCAAGGGCAAGTTCGGCTCGGGCACGGTCTTCTCGACCCGCCTGGTCAACGCGCTGATCACGGACGACGGCAAGGTCTACGCGGGCGCGGTCACCAAGGACGCGCTGGTGAAGGCCGCCGACGCGGGCAAGTAGCACCTACGCACGGCACGAGCTGGAGAGCCCATGGAGGAACTGTCCGCCGCGGATGCGGGGCCGGGCACGGTGAGCGACCGGGACGCCCCGGTCATCGCCACCCGCTCCCTGAGCAAGCGCTTCCGCGGCGGGCAGCTCGCCGTGGACGGACTCGACCTGACCGTCCCGGCGGGCAGCGTCTTCGGCTTCCTCGGGCCGAACGGCTCAGGCAAGACCACCACCATCCGCATGCTGATGGGCCTGATCGAGCCCACCTCGGGCACGGCGCGCGTACTGGGGCGGCCCATGCCCCGCGCCTCGCGCGCCGTGCTCCCGCACATCGGCGCCCTCATCGAGGGCCCGGCTCTCTACGGCTTCTTCTCCGGCCGCGACAACCTCCTGCGGTACGACGCCGCCGACCCCACCGCCGACCCGCGCACCCGGCGCGCACGCGTCGCGGCCGCGCTGGACCGGGTCGGGCTCACCGCCGCGGCGGGCAAGAAGGCGAAGGCGTACTCCCTGGGCATGAAACAGCGCCTCGGGCTCGCGGCCGCGCTGCTGCAGCCCCGCAGGCTCCTGGTCCTGGACGAGCCGACCAACGGCCTCGACCCGCAGGGCATGCGCGAGATCCGTCTGCTGATACGGGAACTGGCCTCGGACGGCACGACCGTCTTCCTCTCCTCCCATCTGCTCGACGAGATCGAGCAGGTCTGCACGCACGCCGCCGTCATGGCACAGGGCCGGCTGATCACGCAGGGTCCGGTGGCGGAGCTGGCCGCCGGGTCGCGCGGGCACCTCGTCGTGACGACCCCGGACGTGGCCGGCGCGGCCCGCGTCCTGAAGGAACAGGGCGTGACCGGCATTGTGGTGGGGGAGGACCGGATCACGGGCGAACCGCCAGACCGCGAACTGGCCGACCTCAACGCCGCGTTGGTCACCGCCGGGATACGCGTCCGCGGCTTCGGCGTGGAACGTGCCTCCCTGGAGGACGCATTCGTGGCACTGACCGGGGAGGGCTTCGATGTCGCAGGCTGAGACGGCCGGGGTCGACCCGCTTCCGCTCGCCCGGAGAACCAGCCGGCTGTGGACGTTCGGTCTGCTGCGCAGCGAGCTGGTGACCACGTTTCGGCGCTGGCGCACGCTCGCCCTGCTCGCCGTGCTGGCCGGTGTGCCGATCCTGGTCGGGATCGCCGTCAAGCTCGAGACCGGCGACGGTTCAGGCGCCGGCGGACGGGGCGGTGGGGGCGGGCCGGCGTTCATCTCGCAGATCACCAACAACGGCCTGTTCCTGGTGTTCACCGCGCTCGCCGCCACGCTCCCGTTCTTTCTGCCGATGGCGATCGGCGTGATCGCGGGCGACGCGATCGCGGGTGAGGCGGGCTCCGGAACACTGCGCTACCTCCTGGTCGCGCCCGCCGGCCGTACCCGGCTGCTGCTGGTCAAGTACGCGACCACGATCGCCTTCTGCCTGGTCGCCACGCTCGTCGTCGCGGTCTTCGCGTTCGCGGTGGGCGCCCTGCTCTTCCCGCTCGGCGATCTGACGACCATTTCGGGCACCCGTATCAGCTTCGCCGAGGGGCTGGGCCGCGCCCTGCTGATCGCCCTGGTCGTCGCCGCCTCCCTGATCGGGGTCGCGGCCCTGGGCCTGTTCATCTCGACCCTGACCAACAGCGGCATCGCGGCGATGGCGACCACCGTCGGACTGCTGATCACGGTCCAGATCCTCGACCAGATACCGCAGTTGCACGCGCTGCAGCCGTACTTCTTCTCGCACTACTGGCTGTCCTTCGCGGACCTCATGCGGGATCCGGTCTACTGGGACGACCTCATCCGCAACCTCGGCGTCCAGGCCCTGTACGCGGCCGTGTTCGGCTCGGCGGCATGGGCGCGCTTCACGACGAAGGACATCACCGCGTAGGGCTCATACGGCCGCGGTCTCGTACGGGAAGCGGGCGAGCGGCGCCGCCTGGGCGAAGCACGTCCCGGCCCGTTCCAGGGCCTGCGTGTCCCGCAGTACGTCACCGGGCCTGCTGCCGTTGCCGAGCAGGACTCCGCCGAAGTGCATCTTCATGTACGCGGCGGTGTTGTTGAGCGTGCCGACGAGTGGATCGGCGACTTCCCGCTCTTCGTCGGCGAGCGCGGTGACGCCCCAAAGCGTGCGGCCCGCCATCTGCTTCCTGAACTCGAGGCCGGGGATGCGCAGCCAGGCCGACCAGTGGTCCAGGTAGCGCTTGGTCTGGCCGGACACCGAGTACCAGTACAGCGGTGACGCGATCACGAGGTCCGTCGCCGCCAGGGTGGCGTCGAGCATCCGCGCGACGTTCCGGCCGGCCGGGTGCAGGGGGTCGCTGTCGTGCCGTACGTCCTCGAAGTCGGGCAGCGGGTTCTCGGCGAGGCTGATCCACTGCTGGCCGACGTCGGCGGGCAGCTGGGCGGCGGCCCTGCGTGCCAGCTGTTCGGTGTTTCCATCGGTGCGGCTGCTGCCGAGGACGAACAGGAAGTGGCGGGTCATGCGGGGCTCCCGGGTTCGGCGGCAGATGCGAGCGACAATATGCATGCGCAGTATATGCACATGAATATACATCCAGAAGTGCCCTCTGGTCCACCAGATGGTCGCCATACGGCCCGGATGGGTGCCCCGTGTCGTCGTACGGCGGTCGGCGTGCTCATCGAGGACCTCTGTTCGTCCCCGGTGAACGCCCCGATCGCGCGGGCGGGTTGCGCGCACTCGCGCGGCGGTGGGCCGCTCAGGCCGCCGGTGCGCCAGGCGGGCACCCACGGCACCCAGTAGACGTAGATCAGCGTCTCCTCGGGCGGTGGTCCGCCCGACGATCTTCACGGGTGGCGAACCTCTCTGCAGCGGGGCCCGATTTCCGGGACGAGTCTGTGACGCGGTGGTGACGGGGGACAGGGGGTGGGGACTGGACACTGAACTGCAAAAGGCATCACTGGAGTTCGGTCGGCGCCTGCGGGCTGCCGTGGTGATCACGGGGTTGTGGCGAAGGTGCGGCACGGCGATGGACGGTGACCGCGTCCGGACGGACTACAACCACATGTGCGCATTCGGCGTCGCTGGAGTGGGAGGGGAGCGATGACAACTACGGTGCTCGTGGCGGATGCTGCGCGTTCGACAGGTTCCGCGCGCCCCGTCTCAGCGACGCGTGCGGCGCGAGCGGGCGGCGTCGAGGGGGATTCCGCAGCACACCCGCGTACGCTGGCCTACCGTGCGCTCCTGGTCGAGGGCACGACCCACGGCCGTGACGGCTGGACGAGGACGGGGCCGCCGGGCCGGCGTCCTGCCGAAGCCGGTGCGTTCGGGGGCGGGCAAACTCTGGCGTTTCCCGGAAGTGCCGGCGGCGGACACGGCGGCACTTCCTTCCCCCACCGACGCACTCTCCATCGACCGACCCGAGTGAGGGAACGATGTCTCGACTCAGCCGCGAGCCCGAGCGCGGGCGGACCGCCGAGGGCGCCGCGTCCGCCGGAGGCGCGGAGGCCGGGGTGACGACGATCGAGGTCCATGTGAGGGGCGACGGTGCAGCGGGTGCGGGCACGACCGTGGGGGGAGTGCCGGTGGTCGCCGCGCCGGGGCAGTCGCCGCAGGAGGCGGTCCTGGACCACCTCCACCGGCTCGCGCTGACCGTGGGCCATCCGGTCCTCGCGGTGGTCCGCGACGAGCGGATCGGGTTCGTGGTGCCGATCAGGGTGTCGGCGGACGGGGCGAGCGAATTCGCGGGGGAGCCGGTACCAGTGGACGCGGCCGAGACACCGTCCCCAGGGCCCGAACGGGCTCTTGACCAGCCGAGGGCGCAGGCGGCACCCCCCGCGACGGCACCTGCACCTGAACCTGTCCGGCCACGGCTGGACAAGCCGACGCACCTGCTGCGCGCCATCGAGGAGCAGCAGCAGTCGGCGGGTGGAGCGGCGACGTTCCCTCTGCACGCGGTACCGGAGCCGACGGCGGGACAGCCCGCGCCGGAACCGCAGCTCGTCACTCCCGGACAGCCGACGGCCCGGGAGCACCCTGTCGCCGGGTCGTTCGTGGCCGCCGGGCGTCCCGTGTCGGCACCGCACTCCGCTGTCCACCGTGAAGCCGCGGAGCATCAGCAGGCCACGCCCGGTCAGGAGGTCCCGGCGGCCGTGCGGTCACGGGTGCCGAATCGTCCCGCGCCGGTGCAGCACCAGGCCGCTGCCTCCCGGGGTTCCGCCCCTGCTCAGTCCGCCGAGGAACCTCTCGCCTCCGGGTCGTTCGTGGCCGCCGGGCGTCCCGTGTCGGCACCGCACTCCGCCGACCGCCGTGAAGCCGCGGCGTATCAGCAGGCCACGCCCGGTCAGGAGGTCCCGGCGGCCGTGCGGCCCCCGGTGCCGCATGGTTCCGCGCAGGTGCAGCACCAGGCCGCTGCCTCGCAGGGCGCCGCCCCCGCTCGGCCCGTCGAGGAACCCCCTGCCGAGGAAGACACCGTCGGCGATCGCCCCTCCCACCTCGGTGCCGCCGTCGCCACCTTCATGCTGCGGGCCATGCCCGAGGCTCCGTTGATCAGCGCCACCTCGGGGCCCGCACAGGTGCTGCCGGGGGGCGGCGCCGTCGCCCCGGGGACGGTCTCCGCCCCGACCGGGACCTTCGGTCCGCCGCCGGTGATGCCCCTCCCGCCCGTGCCGCCGGCACCGGCACCCACCTGGAGGGCGCCGGAGACCGGGCCGGACCAGCCGGAGACGCTCAGGCCCGACTTCGAGCCCGACCCCGACTCGTACTCCACCCCCGCGTGGAAACCCACCCCGGCCCCCCGCACCGCTCGGGTCGCCGAGGTGGAGGAGGCCAAGGAACCGCCTGTCCGGGAGTTCGACTCCGTGGCCGAAGCCGTGCTCGCGCCCGAGTCCGGGGCCGTGCCGCCCGGTGGTGCGGGCGGGCCGATCGCGGAACCCATGGCCCGGATCAACGCGGCCGTGAAGCAGGGCCGTATCGAGGAGGCCGCCGACCTGGCCGAGCGGACGGTCGCAGAGGCCTCGGCCGTGCTCGGTGCCGAGCACCCCGATGTGCTGCGCCTGCGTGAACTCACCGCCTACATCGCCTACCTGGCCGCGGACGCCCTGCGCTCCTTCCACCTCTCCCTCGACCTGGCCCGGCTCCGCCGCCGCCTCGGCGACCCGCGCGGCGCCTACGGGAACGTGCAGAGCGCGGCCGCCGCCTGGCGTGCGGTCCGCGACCCGATCCAGGGGCTGCACCTCGGCCGCGACCTCGTCGCCGTGTGGACCGAACTCGCGACCGATGAAGGTCCCGCAGCCGATGACCTCGATCAGCTCGAACGCGCCCGCAGCCGGATGGTCCGGCTCGCCGAACGCGCCCGCAACGCCGCCGGCGGTGAGCACTCCCGGGGACACTGACCGGAAAGGGGCCAGAGCCGCGCACGGCCCTGGCCCCTCGTATGTCGTTCCGGTCGCCCGATGGACGGCCGCGACTCAAGACGTGGCGTCCACCGGCTGATCGGCTCCCGCCACCACACCGTCCACGGTCCGCTGCGCGCTCACCGTTCCGGTGGCGACGATCCCGCCGGGCGCGGCTGTCCCGGCCCTGAGCGTGCGCGCCGCCCGGTGGGCCGTGCGCAGCGCGTCCCCGGTCAGCAGCGCCAGTGCGATCCACACCAGGGCGAAGCCCGCCCAGCGTTCTGGCGGCATCGCCTCGTGGAAGTAGACGATGCCCAGCAGGAACTGGAAGACCGGTGCCAGGTACTGGAGCAGACCCAGTGTTGACAGCGGCACCCGGATCGCGGCGGCGCCGAAGCAGACCAGGGGGAGCGCGGTGACGACACCGGTCGCGGCGAGCAGCGCCGCGTGCCCCGGCCCACCGGTGGTGAACGTCGAGTCGCCGTGCGCCGTCAGCCACAGCAGATACGCCAGCGCGGGCACGAACTGCACGGCGGTCTCCGCCGCCAGCGACTCGATGCCGCCGAGGCTGACCTTCTTCTTCACCAGTCCGTAGGTGGCGAAGGAGAAGGCGAGGCACAGCGAGATCCACGGCGGCTGGCCGTAGCCGATCGTCAGGACGAGCACCGCGGCGAAGCCGACCCCGACCGCCGCCCACTGGACGGGCCGCAGCCGCTCCTTAAGGATCAGGACACCCATCGCTATGGTGACCAGCGGGTTGATGAAGTAGCCGAGCGAGGCCTCGACCACGTGACCGCTGTTGACGGACCAGATGTAGACGCCCCAGTTGACGGTGATGAGCGCCGCGGCGATGGTCACCAGAACCAGCTTGCGGGGCTGCCGCAGCAGCTCCCCGATCCAGGCCCAGCGCCGCATCACCAGCAGTGCGACGCCGACGAGGACCAGGGACCAGACCATCCGGTGGGCCAGGATCTCGATCGCTCCGGCCGGTTTCAGCAGAGGCCAGAAGAGGGGGACGAGCCCCCACATCCCATAGGCCGCGAAGCCGTTCAGCAGACCTGTCCGCCGCTCACTCTTCGACTTCTCAGCCACGGCCCCTCCTTCTCGCGCGACTGCTCCCGTGCAGCATCCATGAAGGTAGCGCGAGCGCCCCCGCCTGTCATACCCGTATCGCCATACGGTCATGACAGGCGGAGGTGGGCCGGGACGTCCAGGGGCCCGCCGGAGGTGATCAGGCCTTCAGCGCGGCCGTGATCGACTCGCTGATCGGCGTGGTCTGGCGGCCGGTGAGACGGGAGAGGTCTCCCGTGGTGACGGCCAGCTCGCCCTTCTCGATGGAGGCGTCCACGCCGGCCAGGATCGCGGCGAGGGGCTGGGGCAGTCCCGCGCCGGTCAGGATCCCCTTCAGCGCCTCGACGGAGACGCTGTTGTACGCGATCTCCTTGCCGGACTGCCGGCTCAGCTCGGCGGTGTACTCGGCGAAGCCCCAGGCGGTGTCGCCGCTCAGTTCGTACGTCTTGTCCTCGTGGCCCTCGCCGGTCAGCACCGCGACGGCGGCGGCCGCGTAGTCGGCGCGCGAGGCCGAGGCGACCCGGCCCTCCCCGGCGGCCTGGACGACGGCGCCGTGCTCCAGGACGGGGGCGAGGTGCTCGGTGTAGTTCTCGTGGTACCAGCCGTTGCGCAGCAGCACATACGGCACGCCCGAGGCCAGGATGGCCTCCTCGGTGGTCCGGTGGTCATCGGCGAGGGCGGCCGTCAGGCTGCCGGGGGCGCTGGTGTAGGCGAAGAGGGCGACTCCGGCCGCCTTGGCGGCGTCGAGAACGACCTTGTGCTGGCCGGCCCGGCCCTTGTCGAACTCATTGCCGGAGATGAGCAGCACCTTGTCGCCGGTGGCGAAGATGCTGTCGAAGCTCGCGGGGTCGTTGTAGTCGGCGACCGTGATCCGTACGCCGCGCTCCGCGAAGTCGGCGGCCTTCTCCGGGGTGCGGACCACCGCGGTGATCTCCTCGGCCGGAACCTTCTCCAGTAGCTGCTCCACCACGTGGCGGCCGAGGTGTCCGGTGGCTCCGGTGACGACGATGCTCATGACTTGGATCTCCTTGGGGGGTGCGTCTGACACTCACCCTAGGAGGGTCACTAACCTGTGGAAAGTACCCACTTTCAAGTAAGGTACTGGCATGACAGTAAGTAGCGCGGTCGCCCGCGGAGGCGACACCGATGCGGCGATGTGCCCCTACCGTCTGGTGCTGGAGCACGTCACGAGCCGCTGGGGCGTCCTCGTCCTGATCGAGCTCCTCGACCGGCCCCACCGCTTCAGCGAACTGCGCCGCGCGGTCGGGAAGATCGCCCAGGTCAGCGAGAAGATGCTCACCCAGACCCTGCAGACGCTGGAGCGCGACGGCATGGTCCACCGCGACGCCAAGCCAGTGATCCCGCCGAGGGTCGACTACTCCCTGACCGACCTGGGGCGCGAGGCCGCCGAGCAGGTGCGCGCGCTGTCGCTGTGGACTGAGCAGCGCATGGACGACGTCGAAAGGGCCCGCCAGGCATACGACGAGGCCCGGGCATCGAAGGCCCGGGCCTCGTGAGCAGCGTGTCCTAGCCGACGACGGTCCAGGTGTCCCCGCCGGCGAACAGGGCTGCGAGGTCGCCCTTGCCGTTGTGCTCGATGGCGGCGTCGAGCTGGTCGGCCATCTGCGTGTCGTAGACGGGCCGGTCGACCGAGCGGAACACGCCGATCGGCGTGTTGTGGAGCGTGTCCGGATCGGCAAGCCGGGACAGCGCGAACGCCGTGGTGGGGGAGGCCGCGTGGGCGTCGTGGACGAGGATCTCCGCCTCGTTCTCCGGCGTCACGGGCACGACCTTCAGGTCACCGGTGCGGAGGTCGCGCACGACGCCGCGGTTGCCTTCGGGGCCGAAGCGGATCGGCTGTCCGTGCTCCAGACGGATCACGGCTTCCTCGGCGCTCTGCTTGTCCTTGAGGGCGTCGAACGCGCCGTCGTTGAAGATGTTGCAGTTCTGGTAGATCTCCACCAGGGCGGTGCCGGGGTGGGCCGCGGCCTGGCGCAGCACTCCGGTCAAGTGCTTGCGGTCGGAGTCGACGGTACGGGCCACGAAGGACGCCTCGGCCCCGATGGCGAGCGAGACCGGGTTGAAGGGCGCGTCGAGCGACCCCATCGGCGTCGACTTGGTGATCTTGCCGACTTCGGAGGTCGGGGAGTACTGGCCCTTGGTGAGCCCGTAGATCCGGTTGTTGAACAGCAGGATCTTCAGGTTGACGTTGCGGCGCAGCGCGTGGATGAGGTGGTTGCCTCCGATGGACAGCGCGTCGCCGTCACCGGTGACCACCCACACCGACAGATCGCGCCGGGAGGAGGCGAGGCCGGTCGCGATCGCCGGGGCACGTCCGTGGATGGAGTGCATGCCGTACGTGTTCATGTAGTACGGGAAACGGGACGAGCAGCCGATGCCCGAGACGAAGACGATGTTCTCCCTGGCCAGACCCAGTTCCGGCATGAAGCCCTGGACGGCGGCGAGGATCGCGTAGTCACCGCAGCCGGGGCACCAGCGCACTTCCTGGTCCGACTTGAAGTCCTTCATGGACTGCCGGGCCACGGCCTTGGGAACGAGGGAAAGCGCCTCGATCGTGTCCCTGCCTTCCGTGGACGTCTCAGCCATCGATGGCCTCCTTGAGAGCCGCGGCGAGCTGTTCGGCCTTGAACGGCATACCGTTCACCTGGTTGTACGAGTGGGCGTCGACCAGGTACTTCGCCCGGACGAGCGTGGCGAGCTGACCGAGGTTCATCTCGGGGATCACCACCTTGTCATAACGTCTGAGGACCGCTCCCAGATTCCGCGGGAAGGGGTTGAGGTGGCGCAGATGGGCCTGCGCGATCGACTCCCCGGCCGTGCGCAGCCGCCGTACCGCCGCGGTGATCGGGCCGTAGGTCGACCCCCACCCCAGCACCAGCGTCTTCGCCTCCTGCGGATCGTCCACCTCGACGTCGGGGACCTCGATGCCGTCGATCTTCGCCTGGCGGGTGCGCACCATGAAGTCGTGGTTGGCCGGGTCGTAGGAGATGTTGCCCGTGCCGTTCTGCTTCTCGATGCCGCCGATCCGGTGCTCCAGACCCGGCGTGCCGGGAAGCGCCCATGGCCGCGCCAGAGTGTGCGGATCCCGCTTGTAGGGCCAGAACACCTCGGTGCCGTCGTCCAGGGTGTGGTTGGGTCCCTCGGCGAACCGCACCCGCAGGTCGGGCAGCTCGTCCAGGTCCGGGATCCGCCAGGGCTCCGAGCCGTTGGCCAGATAGCCGTCGGAGAGCAGGAAGACGGGCGTGCGGTAGGTGAGCGCGATCCGCGCCGCCTCGAGGGCCGCGTCGAAGCAGTCTGCGGGCGTCTTCGGGGCGATGACCGGGACCGGTGCCTCGCCGTTGCGCCCGAACATCGCCTGCAGCAGGTCCGCCTGCTCCGTCTTGGTCGGCAGACCGGTGGACGGCCCGCCGCGCTGGATGTCGACGACCAGCAGCGGCAGCTCCAGCGAGACGGCGAGGCCGATGGTCTCGCTCTTGAGGGCCACGCCGGGGCCGGAGGTCGTCGTCACCGCGAGCGAGCCGCCGAACGCCGCGCCCAGCGCGGCTCCGATACCGGCGATCTCGTCCTCGGCCTGGAAGGTGCGCACACCGAAGTTCTTGTGCTTGGACAGTTCGTGCAGGATGTCCGAGGCCGGAGTGATCGGGTAGGAGCCCAGGAACAGCGGCAGGTCCGCCTGGCGGGACGCGGCGACCAGCCCGTAGGACAGGGCGAGGTTCCCGGAGATGTTCCGGTAGGTGCCCACCGGGAACGCCTTGACGGCTGGTGCGACCTCGTAGGAGACCGCGAAGTCCTCGGTCGTCTCGCCGAAGTTCCAGCCGGCGCGGAAGGCGGCGATATTGGCGGCCGCGATGTCCGGCTTCTTCGCGAACTTCGACTTCAGGAACTTCTCGGTGCCCTCGGTCGGGCGGTGGTACATCCACGACAGCAGGCCCAGCGCGAACATGTTCTTGCTGCGCTCGGCCTCCTTGCGGGAGAGGTCGAACTCCTTGAGCGCCTCGACGGTGAGCGTGGTCAGCGGCACCGGGTGGACGCTGTAGCCGTCCAGCGAGCCGTCCTCCAGGGGACTGGCCTCGTAGCCGACCTTCTGCATGGCCCGCTTGGTGAACTCGTCCGTGTTGACGATGATCTCCGCGCCGCGCGGCAGGTCGCCGACGTTCGCCTTCAAGGCGGCCGGGTTCATCGCCACCAGCACGTTCGGCGCATCCCCGGGGGTCAGGATGTCGTGGTCGGCGAAGTGCAGCTGGAAGGAGGAGACGCCCGGCAGCGTGCCTGCGGGGGCGCGGATCTCGGCGGGGAAGTTCGGCAGCGTCGACAAGTCGTTGCCGAAGGACGCCGTCTCCGAGGTGAAACGGTCACCGGTGAGCTGCATGCCGTCACCGGAGTCTCCCGCGAACCGGATGATCACCCGGTCGAGCTTGCGTACGTCCTTCCCGCCCGCCGGTTTGCGCTGTTCTCCTACGACGGCTTCGTCTGCCTGCTCCGCTGGACTGCTGACCTGGCTGGTCACTGAACTGGACCTCCCTCGAGGCGGCTGACCGGGACGGGCCGTCCCGCCGGCCTTCCCACGATCAACCCTACGTCCGTAAGGGTCGCCTTCCCCCGGCCGTTCGCATGATGGACATCATGGCGAGACGATCCGGCGCCCTGAATTGTCATGATTTACCCACCCCCCGACCGTGCTTTTGAAGACGTTCCGTGCTCATCCTTTGGTTTCCGGTGCTTCTGGCGTACTCGGCGCGCCGACTCGCGGGGCGGCCGGCGCGGACCGGCGGAACGCCGGACCCGAGCGTGCCGCCGGAGCCCCGCTGTCTGAAACAGTGTCAGTCGATCAGGAATTGAGGTAGGTGAGGACGGCCAGAACACGCCGGTGATCCCCGTCACTCTGCGACAGGCCGAGCTTCAGGAAGATGTTGCTCACGTGCTTCTCGACCGCTCCGTCGCTCACGACGAGCTGCCGGGCTATCGCGGAGTTCGTCCGCCCCTCGGCCATCAGCCCCAGGACCTCACGCTCGCGCGGGGTGAGCGCCGCGAGCACGTCCTGCTTGCGGCTGCGTCCGAGCAGCTGTGCGACGACCTCCGGATCCAGTGCGGTGCCCCCCTTGGCCACCCGCACCACGGCGTCCACGAACTCGCGCACCTCGGCGACCCGGTCCTTGAGCAGATAACCGACTCCACGGCTGGAACCAGCCAGCAGCTCGGTCGCATACCGCTCCTCGACGTACTGGGACAGAACCAGTACGCCCAGCCCCGGATGCACCTTGCGCAGCTGGACCGCCGCCCGGACCCCCTCGTCCGTATGGGTGGGCGGCATCCGCACGTCGGCGACGACGACATCGGGCAGCTCGCCGCGGTCCGCCAACTCGGTGATGGTCTTGATCAGTGCGTCCCCGTCCCCGACACCGGCGACGACCTCATGCCCGCGGTCGGTCAGCAGCCGGGTCAGGCCCTCTCTGAGCAGCACTGAATCCTCGGCGATGACCACCCGCACCCTGTCCTCCACGATCCTCGGCCCCCGCGCCTTCAGTTTTCGGCCGCGCGTCCTGTGCGTCCGGTGGTGTCCCGGGCGGCCTCTGGTCCCGCCGCCCCTCGGCACCCTCAGTATCTCGCCGTCCGCGCTTCCTCACCGGGCCTGTGGACAGACTGGCCGGGCGTGTTCTTTCCGCCGGCCGGGGGCGTGAGCGGCAAGCAGGCGGAAGGAGGGCGTGCGCGAAGGCGGCGCGGCGCCCGCGCACGTCCTGTTCCCCCACGGCCGAGCCCCCCGTTCGGACGAACGAACAGGGGGCGGTGTGCCGCGGCGGTGCCTGGACGGTCAGGCCGACCGCCAGGGCAGTTCGGCGGTGATCCGGGTCGGCCCCCCGGGCGGGGAATCCACCACGAGAATCCCGTCCACCGCGTCGAGGCGACCGGCCAGCCCGGCCAGCCCCGAACCGGCGGAGGCGTCCGCACCCCCCAGCCCGTCGTCCGTCACCTGCAGCAGCAGCCGGTCCTCCACCCGCCAGACGTCCACCGTGGCCCGTGACGCCTGGGCGTGCTTGCTGATGTTCTGCAACAGCTCCGACACCGTGAAGTACGCGATCCCCTCGATCGCCGGCGCCGGCCGCGACGGCAAGTCGACCTCCACCCGCACCGGAACCGTGCACCGCGAGGCCACCGCCGACAGCGCCGCGTCCAGACCCCGGTCCGTCAGCACCGCCGGGTGGATCCCACGGGCGAGGTCCCGCAGTTCCTGCAGCGCCGTCTTCACCTCACCGTGCGCCTCGTCCACCATCCGCGCCGCCGCATGCGGATCCTCCGTCAGCTTCTCCTTCGCCAGCCCCAGATCCATGGCCAGCGCCACCAGCCGCGCCTGCGCCCCGTCGTGCAGATCCCGCTCGATGCGCCGCAGATCAGCCGCCGCCGTGTCGACCACCACCCCGCGGTCCGACTCCAGCTCCACCACGCGCGTCGCCAGTCGCGACGGTCCGAGCAGACCGTGCACCAGCAGCCGGTCCACGGTTGTCAGACCCCGCACGATCCACGGCGTGGCCAGCGTGAACAACAGCCCGACCAGGGCGGTCACCGTGATCTCGAACGGGTTGTCGAGGTAGACGTGGTGCGCCTCGTCGCCGTACAGCTGAATCCCGCCCTGGCCGGCGTACGCCGGGAACACCCAGAACCACAGCGGATAGGTCAGCATGCCCCAGCCGGTCACCCACAGGGTCACCCCCACGGTGAACGAGAACACCGCCCACGGGAACTGCAGCACCGTGTACAGCATGTGCCGCCACGACGTCCCGCTCTTGAGCATCGCCCCCATCCAGGCCATCGCCCCGCGCCCCTTGGGCGACAGCGGCTCCGGTTCGGCCACCTCCAGCCCCAGCAGGCCCCGTGCCCGCGCCCGCTCGAGTATCCCGAAGCCCCGGCACCCCGCGAGCGCCGCCGCGAGTACCGGGATCCCGAGGAAGGTCACCAGCAGTCCCGCCCCGAGCGAGAACATCGTGACGCTGTACGTGAACATCGCGATCCCGAGCGGCAGGCTCAGCAGCAGGTAGCAGAGCTCACCCCACGCGCGCCGCTCGATCGGCGCCCGCAGCGCGACCGGAAGCCGGTGCCGCCGCCCCCCGGCACCTTGGGACCCAGGGCCATCCCAGTCTGCGTACCCCTGCCCGTACTGCGTGGCCATCGGCTCGTCCGTTCTCCTCGTCGTGCACCCCGCCGCGGCCGCTCTTTCGGCCCGCGCTGTTTCGTACGTCCACCCTGCTGTTTCCGCGCCGGCCAGGCCATGGAGCGGGTCGGCGTCTTCAAGCGGGGGTTTTCCCCACCCTGCACTTCACGCGGATACGGGTGGTCGGAAGACCTCGTAGAAGCAGCAAGTAGAGGTGGAAGGAAGAAGGCCGGACGCGCGCCCCTGCCCCGATCGCTCCCTGGTACGGGAGCGGTCGTCATGCGGGAGCGGTAGTACGCCCCCGCGTACTACCGCTCCCGAAACCCCTTCCGCGTGCCCGCTACCGCTGACGTGTCTCGTCGCCCCGGTCCCGCCACGGAAGCTCCGCCGTGACGACCGTAGGACCGCCCAGCGGCGAGTCGACGACGAACAGGCCGTCGACCGCGCCCAGCCGCTCCGCGAGCCCCGCCATTCCACTGCCGCCGTCGAGGCGGGCGCCACCGCGGCCGTCGTCCCTCACCTGCATCATCAGCCGCTGGTCAGCCCGCCAGACCTCGACGGAGGCGGTCCTCGCCCCACTGTGCTTGCTGATGTTCTGCAGCAGTTCGGAGACCGTGAAGTAGGCGATGCCCTCGATCGCCGCGGCCGGCCTCGTCTCCAGGTCGACGGTCACCTTCACGGGGACGGTGCACCGCGTGGCGACCGCCGAGAGCGCCGCGTCCAGACCCCGGTCGGTGAGCACTGCGGGATGGATGCCGCGGGCGAGGTCCCGCAGTTCCTGCAGCGCGAGCTTCACCTCGCCGTGCGCCTCGGCGACCATCGCCGCCGCCGCGTCCGGGTCCTCGAGCAACTTCTCCTTGGCCAGACCGAGTCCCATCGCCAGGTTCACCAGCCGGGCCTGCGCCCCGTCGTGCAGGTCGCGTTCGATACGGCGCAGATCCGCCGCCGCGGTGTCCACGACCACCCCGCGGTCGGACTCCAGTTCCGCGATGCGCCGTTCCAGTTCGTCCGAGGGCGACAGAAGCCCCCGCACCATCGCCCGGTCCACGTTCGTCAGCCCCCGCGCGATGAACGGCAGGACCGGCCAGAGGAGGAACAGCGACACGAGCGTCACCGTGAAGGTCGCGATCCCCCAGGGCAGCCGGATGAAGTCGTACAGCATCGTCCGCCAGCCCACCGGGTCCTTCAGGGCCATCCACAGCCGCTGCATCACCCCGCCGCCCCGGCGCAACGGCAGCGGACTCGGCTCCTCCACCCGCACCCCGAGCAGCGCCCTGGCCCGCGCCCGCTCCGCCTTGCCCAGCTGCCGCGCGCCCATGAGCCCGGCTGCCAGCAGCGGCAGGCCGATCACGGTCGCCGTCAGCCCCGCCCCTGTGGACAGCACCGTTACCACGTACGTGAAGCCGACGAGCGCCATCGGCAGGTTCGCGAGCAGATGCGCGATCTCCCGCCAGGTGTATCCGTCCAGAGCGAAGCGCGGCGGTGGGCGCTCGTCGTCCCCGGCGTCGCGGCTCGTGAGGGGTTCGGTCATATCTCCCGGCATTTCCGGCGCATCTTCCGGCCTTTTTCGGTCATGAACACCAGCCTGCCAACCCGGAGCGTCATGACGCCATGAGGCGGACCGCCGCCGTGTGGTGGGGCAAACCCCACCCCGGCGGGACCGCCTCAGAGTGAGCGCAGGCCGCACCAGGGGTACGTGAGCGGAGCCGCACGAGGAGTACCGGCCTATCCCGAGCACGACGGGCTGCTTACCCTCTCTTTAGCAGGGCCTAGACTCCCGTGCGTACAGAACGTCGAACACATGGTTCGCCAGGGTCACGAGGTCAGGGAGTGAGGGGCTGACGTGTCGGATCCGACCGCCATCGCCGTCATGGCGAAGACCGTGAGCACCGGAATCGCGGGGAACGTTTCCACGGCGGGAACCAGAAGCGCCGGAAACGTCGTCGCGGCGGGCTACTTCCAGTCCTATTCCGTCGTCGGGCTGCTCGCCGTCGTGGGCGTGCTCTTCGTGGCCGTCGCCTTCGGCGCGGGCCGTCTGCTGCGCCCGGTCGTGCCCACGCCCGAGAAGCTGCTGACCTACGAGTGCGGCGTCGACCCCGTCGGCGAGGGCTGGGCCCACACACAGGTCCGCTACTACGTCTACGCGTTTCTGTACGTGATCTTCGCCGTCGACTCGATCTTCCTGTTCCCTTGGGCGACGGTCTTCGCCGCCCCCGGCTACGGTGCGACGACGCTCGTGGAGATGTTCATCTTCCTCGGCTTCCTGACCGTGGGCCTGCTGTACGCATACAAGAAGGGGGTCCTGGCATGGACGTGAACCCCTCCATCCCGTCGGCTCCCGAGCCGGTGCTGCTGCCGGAGCCCGGGGTCCTCCCCGCCGAAGGCAACGCGAGGCTCGGCGTGCTGTCCCGTCTCGCCCCCGAGCCGATGAAGGTGGTCCTGAACTGGGGCCGCCGGTACTCCCTGTGGGTCTTCAACTTCGGCCTCGCCTGCTGCGCGATCGAGTTCATCGCGGCGTCGATGGCCCGCCACGACTTCATCCGGCTCGGTGTGATCCCGTTCGCCCCCGGTCCTCGCCAGGCCGACCTGATGGTGGTGTCCGGAACGGTCACGGACAAGATGGCCCCGGCCGTCAAACGCCTGTACGAGCAGATGCCCGAGCCGAAGTACGTGATCTCCTTCGGCGCGTGCTCGAACTGCGGCGGCCCCTACTGGGACTCGTACTCCGTCACGAAGGGCGTCGACCAGATCATCCCGGTCGATGTGTACGTCCCCGGCTGTCCGCCGCGCCCCGAGGCGCTTCTCCAGGGCATCCTCAAACTCCAGGAGAAGATCGCGCGCGAGTCGTTGGGGGAGCGGTACGGCGCCGCGGCTCCGCGGGCGTCCGTGGCCGCGCTGCAGAGCGGGCTCGTACGTCCGCCGCTCAGCGGTGCCACCGATGCCACCAGTGAGGGGGGCGTGTGATGACCGCGGCCGGCTGGCTGCCAGCGCCCGCCGAGGAACTGTTCGGCACCGAGGCCACGGCGGAGCAGTCGTACGAGGTCCTGACGGTGGACGTACCCCCGTCGGCCTGGATCCCCGCGCTGCGCACCGCCCGTGACGAGCTCGGCTGTACCTACTTCGACTGGCTGAGCGCGGTCGACGAACCGGGCACGGGCTTCCGCGTCTCGGCGCACGTCGTCGCCCTGTCCCCGGTACGGCGGCTGTTGCTGCGGACGACCGTCCCGCACGAGGCACCGGTTCTGCCCTCCGCCGTGGACGTGTACGCGGGCGCGGCCTGGCACGAGCGCGAGACGCACGAGATGTTCGGCGTCCTCTTCGAGGGCCACCCGGCCCTGGAGCACCTGCTTCTGCCGGAGACCTTCGAGGGCCACCCCCTGCGCAAGGACTTCGTCCTGGCCGCCCGGGTCGCGAAGGCCTGGCCGGGAGCCAAGGAACCGGGCGAGTCGGAGCACGGCGGCCCGAAGCGGCGCCAGATGCTGCCCCCGGGCGTCCCCGATCCGAACGAGTGGGGCCCGCTCAAGGGCCAGCTTCCCCCGGCTCCCGCCCGCCCGGCCCGGGCCGCAGGGCGCGCGGCCGGCGAACGCCCGGTCCGCCGCGCCCGCACGGCAGCGGAGGGCTCGGCGAGCCAGGCTCCGGCTACTCCGGCCACGAGCGAGCCCGGGGAGACGTCCGGCGCGCCCCGCCGCGCGCGGAGTGCGTCGCAGGGCTCGGCCTCGCAACGCGGCGCGGAGCCGGCCACCGGGTCTGCGGCTCCGCCGGCGGGTGTCCGGCGTGCGCGGAGTGCGTCGGAGGGTTCGGCTTCGCAGCGTGCGGAAGGTACGGGGGGTGGGGAGGCTTCTGCGGCTCCGACCGCCGGTGCCCGGCGTGCGCGCAGCGCGTCCGAGAGTTCCGCCTCCCAACGTGCCGTTGCCCCGGAATCGGAGGACACAGCCGCGGGGCGCCCGGCTGGGTCGCGCAGCTCCGACGCTCCTTGGCACCACGCCCGCCCGGCTTTCGACGAGCCCGAGTCCGAGTCCGCCGCCGAACCTCCGGCCAAGGCGGAGGCCGGACCGCCGGCCGAAACGGAGGGCGAACCGCAAGCCGAACCGGAAGCAGCCGAGACGGCCGAGACGGCCGAGACTGCTGAGGCGACCGGGAGCGAGGAACGTCCCGAGGACGCCCGTCGTCCTGAGCCCCCGACCCGCGACGAACCCCGCACCCCCGACGATCCCTCAGGAGGCACGCAGTGAACGGCGCTCTGGACGTCGCCCTGCGGCTTCTCGTCGTGTTCGTCGTCTTCCTCACCTTCCCGCTGATCATCGGTCAGACGGAACACAAGGTCATGGCCCATATGCAAGGACGCCTCGGCCCGATGTACGCGGGCGGATTCCACGGCTGGGCACAGCTCGTCGCCGACGGTGTGAAGTTCGCGCAGAAGGAGGACGTCGTCCCGGCGGGTGCGGACCGACGCATCTTCCAGCTGGCCCCCGCCGTCGCCCTGCTCCCGTACCTCCTGATCCTCCTCGTCATCCCCATAGGCCCCGGCGAGGGCGCCGTCGGTCAGGTCGTCGACGCGGGCATCTTCTTCGTGCTGGCCGTCATGGGCGTCGGCGTCCTCGGCTCGCTCATGGCCGGCTGGGCCTCCGCCAACAAGTACTCCCTTCTCGGCGGCCTCCGCACCGCCGCCCAGCTCCTCGCCTACGAACTCCCGATGCTGCTCGCCGCCGCCTCGGTGGCGATGGCGGCGGGCACCGTCTCGCTCCCCGGCATCGTCGACGCCTTCGAGTGGTGGTGGGTGCCCTGGCAGCTCGTCGGCGCGCTCGTCTTCTTCGTGGCCGGCCTCGCCGAACTGCAACGCCCGCCCTTCGACATGCCCGTCGCCGACTCCGAGATCATCTTCGGCGCCTACACCGAGTACACCGGCCTGCGATTCGCCCTGTTTCTCCTCGCCGAGTACGCCGGAATCATCGTCCTGTGCGGCCTGACCACCGTCCTCTTCCTCGGCGGATGGCACGGCCCCTGGGGCGCCGGTGGCCTCGGCTGGCTGTGGACGCTCCTCAAGACCGCGATCCTCGCCTTCGTCGTCATCTGGCTGCGCGTCACCTATCCCCGTCTGCGCGAGGACCAGCTCCAGAAGTTCTCCTGGACGCTCCTCGTCCCCCTCTCTCTCGCCCAGATCGCCCTCACCGGCATCGTCAAGGTGGTGATCTCCTGATGTCCCGCCCGTCGCCCGGCCAGGGTTCCTCGACGACGCCGTCCGGGCGGTCCCGGCTGTCGATTCCCGGCTCCGGTCTCGCCAAGGGCCTGGCCGTCACCCTGCGCACGATGACGAAGAAGACGGTCACCCAGCAGTACCCGGACGCCCGGCCCGCCCTCCCGCCTCGCAGCCGCGGCGTCATCGGGCTGTTCGAGGAGAACTGCACGGTCTGCATGCTCTGCGCCCGCGAATGCCCGGACTGGTGCATCTACATCGACTCCCACAAGGAGACGATCCCGGCCGCGGCCCCCGGCGGCCGTGAGCGCAGCCGCAACGTGCTCGACCGCTTCGCCATCGACTTCTCCCTCTGCATGTACTGCGGTATCTGCATCGAGGTCTGCCCCTTCGACGCCCTGTTCTGGTCCCCGGAGTTCGAATACGCCGAGACCGACATCCGCGACCTCACCCACGAGCGTGACAAGCTCCGTGAGTGGATGTGGACCGTGCCCGCCCCGCCCGCCCTCGATCCTGGCGCCGAGGAACCCAAGGAGCTCGCCGCCGCCCGCAAGACCGCCGAGAAGCTCGCCGCCGTACAGGCCGAGCCGACTGAGCCTGCCGGTCCGCAGGGAGGAGAGTCGTGAGCCTTGCCATCGCGGCGGTGACCACGGCCGCCACCCAGACGCACGGCTTCCTCTCCCCGACCGGCGTCGAGATCGCTTTCCTGCTCGTCGGCTTGGTCACCTTCGGCGCCGCGCTCGTCACGGTCACCACCAGGCAGCTGGTGCATGCCGCCCTGTGGCTGGTGGTGACCCTCGGCGGACTCGCCGTCGAATACCTCCTGCTCACCGCCGAGTTCATCGCGTGGATGCAGGTACTCATCTACGTCGGCTCCGTCGTCGTCCTCCTTCTGTTCGGTCTGATGCTCACCAAAGCCCCCATCGGCCGCTCCCCGGACGCCGACTCGGGCAATCGTTGGGCCGCCCTCACCGTGGCGGTCGCCGCCGCGGCCGCTCTGGTGTGGGTGGTCGTCGACGCCTTCCGCACGACCTGGATCGACCTCGGCGCGGCCGCCTCCGGCTCCACCAAGGTCACGGGCGCCAGCCTGTTCCAGAACTGGGTCCTCCCCTTCGAGGCCCTCTCCGTCCTCCTTCTCGCCGCTCTCGTGGGCGCGATCGTCCTGTCCCGCAAGTCGAAGGCGGACAAGGCAGCCGCCACCACGAGCACCGCGACCGTCCCCGGCAGCCAGAGCGAGAAGGAGGGCGTCCGCTGATGCACCTCGCCTATCCCGCCGTACTCTCCGCCCTCCTCTTCTCGACGGGCCTGTACGGCGTCCTCGCCCGGCGCAACGCGATCCTGGTCCTGATGTCGGTCGAGCTGATGCTCAACGCCGTCAACCTCAACCTGGTCGCCTTCGACGTCTGGCTGAGCAGGACAGCCCGGGAAACGCTGCACTCCGGCCAAGCCCTGACTCTGTTCACCATCGCCATCGCCGCCGCCGAGATCGGCATCGGCCTGGCGATCGTTCTCGCCGTCTACCGCAACCGCGGCACCTCGGACATCGACAGACTCCGCGACACCGCCGAGGGCCCCGAAAGCGAACCCCCCGCGGCTGAGAAGGCTGAGGCCACCGCGTGACCACGACCACCCTCGCCGTCCTCGTCCCCCTTCTTCCGTTCCTGGGCGCCGCGGCAGGCCTGCTGTTCGGCCGCACGGCCCCGGGCTTCGTCCGCCCGATCGCCGTCCTGCCCAGCCTCGCGTCCCTGGCGCTGGCTGTGCTGATCGCTGCGCGCCAAGGCGGTGGCGCGACCATCGAGTCCGCCACCGAGCTCACGCCCACCGGCTCGGTCCCGATCGAGCTGGCCCTGAACATCGACGGATTCGCCGCCCTCGTCGCCGTCCTGGTCGGCGTCGTCGCCTCGTGCGTGCAGATCTACTCGACGGGCTACCTGCGGGACGACCCGCGTTACCCCTCCTACGCCGCTCTCGTCTCCCTGTTCACCTCAGCGATGCTCCTGGTCGTCTACTCGGGCGATCTGATCGTGCTGCTGGTGGGCTGGGAAATCATGGGCATCTGCTCCTACTTCCTGGTCGGCCACTACTGGGAGACCCCGGAGGCCCGGGCCGCCTCCATCAAGGCCTTCCTGGTCACCAAGCTCGGCGACATCCCCTTCCTGATCGGTCTGTTCGCGCTGGGCACCGACGCCGGCTCCTTCCGCATCACACGCGTACTCGGCACCGTCGCGGGCGGCGGACTGCATCACCCAACCCTGGTCGCGCTGCTGCTGCTGGCCGGCGTGGCCGGCAAGTCGGCGCAGTTCCCGCTGCACACCTGGCTCCCCGACGCGATGGCGGGCCCGACCCCCGTCTCCGCGCTGATCCACGCCGCGACCATGGTCGCCGCCGGTGTCTACTTCATCGCCCGTCTCCTCCCGGTCTTCGAGGCCTCCTTGGCCGCGATGCTCGTCCTCGCCGTCATGGCCGCGGTCACCATGGCCGGCTCGGCGCTCGCCGCCCTCGCCCAGGACGACATCAAACGCGTTCTCGCGTACTCCACGATCGGCCAGCTGGGCTATATGACCGGAGCCCTCGCCGTCGGCGACCGCAGTGCCGCCGTCTTCCACCTCCTCGCCCACGGCGCCTTCAAGGCGCTGCTGTTCCTCGCCGCCGGCGTGATCATCCACGCAGCCGGCACCAACTCGCTGGCCGCCATGTCCCGTATGAAGGACCTGCGCCTGCGCGTCCCCGACGCCTACTGGACGATGACCGTGGCGCTCCTCGCGCTCGCCGCGATCCCGCCGTTCGCCGGCTTCTTCTCCAAGGAGACCGTCCTCGGCGCGGCCGAGCACGTCGCCACCGGCCACACCGAGCACGCACCTGTCGCGGCCGGCTGGATCGTCCTCGTCACCGGTCTCGTCACCGCCCTGCTGACCGCCGCGTACGCGACCCGTCTGTGGCTGCTCGCCTTCCGCGGCCACGGCGCCGAGGCTCCCGACCACGGAAGGCAGCCCCTCGTCATGAACGCCGTGTTGTGGGTACTCGCGGTGCCCTCGCTGGCGTTCGGACTCGTGTACAGGCTGCTGCCCGACTGGTTCGACGGCCGCTCCCTGACCCCGACGCTCACCACTGCCGTCCTCGGCACGGGCCTCGCTCTGGTGGGCGGACTCATGACGTACAGCGCCTGGCGGCACACCACCGCGCTCGCGGGGCGTGTCCCGCTCGGCGCGGTGGCGGCCCACCCCGAGGCGGACGCCGGTCTGGTGGAGGCCGAAGCCATCGCCAGCCACCTCCCCGCCTACGGCGATGTGGCCTACGCACCGGACCCGGCCGACCCCGGCCGCCTACTGCTCGGCCCGCTGCACCGCCACGCGGCCGTCGGCTTCCACCTGGACGCCGTGTACAACCTGCTCTTCGTCCGTCCGGTCCAGGCCGGAGCGGCACTCGTCCGGTTCCTCGACCGCGAGGTCGTCGAGACCTACGTACGCGGCGCCGGCGCACTGCCCCGGCTGCTCGGGGCCGCTGTACGACGCGCCCAGACGGGCAATGTGCAGACCTATGTGAGCGCGCTGCTCGCCGGCACCGTCGTCCTGGTGGTGGCCGCCCTCCTAGTCGCCACGGGAGCGTGAGCCGGCGTGATCGATATCAGCGAGTCCGTGATGCAGTTCCTTCTGGCATTCATCGTCGTCGTGCCGCTCATCGGCGCGCTCGCCGCCCTTCTGCCGGTCCCGCCCGGGCTGAAGGGCAAGTCGCCCGACCAGGCCGTGCTGAGGCACGGCGTGACGGTCACCGGCGCCGTCCTCATCGCGGTGATCGTCCTGGCGCTCGGCTTCGACCACGACCACCCGTCGAAGATGCAGGCCACGACCGACATCAGCTGGATCCCCGCACTCGACGTACGGATCCACCTCGGCATCGACGGCATCTCGCTCCCCCTTCTGGTCCTGACCGCGCTGCTGACCTTCCTCTGCGCGCTGTACTCCTACTTCAAGATGCCCTCGGGCCCGTCCCCGAAGGCCTTCGTCGCACTGCTGCTCGTCCTCGAGTCCGGCACCCTCGCGACCTTCGCCGTCCTCGACCTGCTGCTGTTCTTCCTCGCGTTCGAGATGGTCCTCATCCCGATGTACTTCCTCATCGCCCGCTGGGGCGGCGAGGGACGGACCCGGGCCGCCTGGAGGTTCATCCTCTTCACGCTGCTCGGCTCCGTCGTGATGCTGCTCGGCCTGCTCCTGATCGGACTCAAGGCGGGCACGTTCGACATGGTGGCACTCGCCACTGACAACGGCCGGTCACTCACCGTATCCGTGCAGGTCATCGCCGTTTTGGCGATCGGGATCGGACTCGCCGTGAAGGCGCCGATGTGGCCGCTGCACAGCTGGCTGCCCGACGCCCACACCTCCGCCCCGACCGTCGGCTCGGTCCTGCTGGCCGGTGTCCTGCTGAAGATGGGCACGTACGGGTTCGTGCGCATCCTGCTGCCGATCGCACCACAGGGATTCCACACCTTCGCGCCCTACCTCGCCGCCTTCGCCGTCGTCGGGATCATCTACGGATCCCTGGCCTGCCTCGCTCTCGCCAAGCGGGGCGCGAAGGGCGACCTCAAGCGGCTCATCGCCTACTCCTCCGTCGGGCACATGGGGTTCGTGCTGCTCGGCATCGCCACGACCACCCCGACCGGGGTGAACGGCGCGCTGTTCGCCAACATCGCCCACGGCCTCATCACCGGCCTCCTCTTCTTCCTGGTCGGCGCGCTGAAAGACCGCACCGGCAGCACCGACCTCGACACCCTCGCCCAGGAGACCGGCGCCGCCCTCTACGGCAAGGCGCCCCGCCTCGGCGGGCTGCTCGCCTTCGGTGCCGTCGCCTCGCTCGGCCTGCCCGGCCTGGCCGGGTTCTGGGGCGAGATGCTGGCGATGTTCGGTGCTTTCAAGCCCGCCGCCGACCTCAGCCGCCCTGCCTTCCTCACCTTCATGGCGATCGCTGCGTTCGGCACGCTGCTCACTGCCGCGTACATGCTCATCGTGGTACGCCGTGTGTGCATGGGCGCGGCACCGGAGGGGGCGCCTAGGCTCGCCGACGTCCACGCCTACGAATTCGCGGCGTGGACACCGCTCGTCGCCCTCACCGTCGTGGCGGGCCTGTGGCCCAGGGCCCTTCTCGGCCTGACGGACCCGGCCGTGCAGCAGCTCCTCGCAGGAGGCACCCGATGAGCTCCCTCGTCCAGTCCGTCGACTGGCTGGCGATCGCCCCGCCGACCATCGCGGCCGTCGTCGCGCTCGTCGTCCTCGTCGCCGACCTGTTCCTGGGCGAGCAGCGGAAGGCGCTCCTCGGCTGGGTCTCCGTCGCCGGACTCGCCGCTGCCGCGCTCATGCTGCTGCCTCTGCTGGACGGCGACCGCGCCACCTTCTGCCTGACGGGCGACCCCCATGTGTGCAGCTACACGGCGGACCGTTTCACCCTGGTCATCCAGTTCCTCGTGCTCGGCGGTGCCCTGCTCGCGGCTCTCCTGACCGTCACCGCCCTGAAGGACGCCAAGAGGCAGCTGCCCGAAGGGGAATTCTGGTTCCTGCTGCTGTCCTCGGCGGCCGGCGCCGCCCTGCTGCCCGCCTCGCGGGACCTCGCGACCCTCATCGTCGCCCTGGAGGTCGCCTCACTGCCGGCGTTCGCCCTGGTCGGCATCCGGTACGGCGACAAGAGGTCCTCCGAAGCGGCCCTGAAGTTCTTCCTGTCCTCCGTCACCGCGACCGCGGTGAGCCTCATGGGCATCAGCTTCGTGTACGCAGCAACGGGCACCCTCTACCTCACCCAGGTGGCCGAGCGCATCCAGCACGTCGACGGTCAACTGCACACGCTCGCCCAGACGGGCGTGGTCCTCACCCTGGTCGGCTTCGCCTTCAAGACGGCCGCCGTCCCGTTCCACTTCTGGGTGCCCGACACCTACGTCGGTGCGCCCCTGCCGGTCGCCGCCTACCTGTCGGTCGTCGGCAAGGCGGTCGGCTTCTCCGGCATCATCCTCATCACTGTCGTGGCCCTCCCCTCGTACTCCGACGTCTGGGGCCCGGTACTCGCCGTCCTGGCGGCGCTCACCATGACCGTCGGCAACGTCGGCGCCCTCCGGCAGCAGGCCACGCGCGCGTACAGCGCCGTACGCCTGCTCGCCTGGTCCTCTGTCGGCCAGGCCGGATACCTCCTGGTGCCGATCGCAGCGGCCGCCTACGCCAAGGACGCCCAGAAGCCGATCGGCTCCACCGTGGCCTACGCCCTGATGTACGCGGTGGTGAACCTGGGTGCGTTCGCCGTCGCCGCCCTCGTGGGCCGTACAAGGACGCTCAATCGCCTCACCGACTACCGCGGCCTGTACACGTCGAACCCCCTGACCGCGCTTCTTCTGGCCTTCTTCCTGCTCTGCCTGGCCGGGCTCCCACCAGGCATCATCGGCCTGTTCGCGAAGGTCACCGTCTTCTCCGCGGCCGTCGACGCGGGGCTGGGCTGGCTCGCCGTGGTCATGGCCGTGAACGTGGTGATCGCGCTGTTCTACTACCTCCAGTGGACGGCCCTGCTCTTCCGCGCCCCCGAGGGGGAGCCCGAGAAGCACCGGGTCCCGGCCCCGCTCTCGGCCGCCATCGGCCTGACCGCCGTCGCGGGCGTCGTCCTGTCGGGAGCCCCCGAGTTGGTGCTGCGTTTCTCGGCCACTGTCCTCTTCTGACGAGGGGCGCAAACCACGCATGTGCCGCACGGCGTCACGTAAGCGCGCGTGCAGGAGCCGCAATCGTCACCCGGACGGCCTACGTGTGCCGCTGCACGCACAAGGGAACTTGAGCTGTCCGCCTGGCGTTGACCAGTGCAGGAGGGTCCACTGAGAAGTGGAGTCAACAACATCCGCAGACAAAAGGGTTCCCCTGCCGCACCACTTGGAGGGCGTACCGTGCACCGCCGGCACAACGGGCTCAGGACGGCAGTACTCCTCGGGGGACTGTCCGCACTCATCATCGTCATCGGCAGCTTCTTCGGCCGTACGGGCCTGATCGTCGCGCTCCTCATCGCCATCGGCACGAACGCCTACGCGTACTGGAACAGCGACAAGCTGGCTCTACGCGCGATGCGCGCGCGCCCGGTGAGCGAGTTCGAGGCCCCCGCGCTGTACCGCATGGTCCGCGAGCTCTCCAACCAGGCCCGCCAGCCCATGCCCCGCCTCTACATCTCACCGACGGAAGCCCCCAACGCCTTCGCGACCGGCCGCAACCCGCGCAACGCAGCCGTGTGCTGCACCGACGGCATCCTCCGTCTCCTCGACGAGCGCGAACTGCGCGGCGTCATCGGGCACGAGCTGAGCCACGTCTACAACCGCGACATCCTGATCTCGTCGGTCGCCGGCGCCCTCGCCTCGGTGATCATGTTCTTGGTGAACTTCGCCTGGCTGATCCCGGTCGGCCGTTCGGACGACGACGACGGCCCGGGCATTCTCGGACTGCTGCTGATCATGATCCTGGGTCCGCTCGCCGCGACCCTCATCCAGTTGGCCATCAGCCGCTCCAGGGAGTACGAGGCGGACGCCTCCGGCGCCCAGCTGACCGGCGACCCCCTCGCCCTGGCCAGCGCCCTGCGCAAGCTGGAGGTGGGCACCAAGCAGCTTCCGCTGCCGCCCGAGCCGCGCATCGAGACAGCGAGCCACATGATGATCGCGAATCCCTTCCGTCCGGGCCAGGGACTCGCAAAGATGTTCTCCACACACCCGCCGATGGCGGAGCGCATCGCCCGGCTCGAGCAGCTGGCAGGGCGTCGCCGATGAGGACAATCCTGAACGTCATCTGGCTCGTACTGAGCGGCTTCTGGCTGTTCCTCGGATACCTGCTGGCGGGCGTGCTGCTCTGCGTCACCATCATCGGCATCCCGTTCGGTATCGCGGCCTTCCGTATCGGCGTGTACGCGCTGTGGCCCTTCGGCTATACGACGGTCGAGCGCCGCGACGCGGGAGCCCCCTCCTGCATCGGCAACGTGCTGTGGCTGATCCTGGCGGGCTGGTGGCTTGCCCTCGCCCACATCGTCACGGGCATCGCTCTGTGTCTCACGATCATCGGCGTCCCGTTCGGCATCGCCAACTTCAAGCTCATCCCGGTCTCGCTGCTCCCCCTGGGCCGGGAGATCGTGCGCACGGACGAACCCTTCGCGCCGCGCTGACCGGCGGGTCGATGGCCCGCCCGGGTCCAGGGCGGAACTGCCTCGGCAGGGGCACTGAGGCATCGTTTGGCCGGGTGGCCAAGGGCTGCCCGGTCGGCGAGGCAAGGCCACTTCCCCCGGCCCCGGACGGCTGAGACCGGGGTTATCCACAGGCCGCCCCACCGTCACGCCGCGCCCTGCATCATGAACCCATGACCGAGACCGAGCAGTTGCCGGACAGGGGGCGAAACGGGCCCGCGACTCCCGCACGCAGGGCCGGCTCTTGCTCCCCGCGCCCATCGAGAAGTCCACAGACGGCACGGATCTGCCGCGGAGGCCGGAATTGACGATACGTACGGGCATAGCGTCGCGGGCTTCACGGCCGACCGTCGGCGCGACAGCGGCAGTGCACTGAAACCCCGGCTGGTGGCTAGCGCGCGGCCACCCAGCGTCGTACGCCGTACACCAGCACCCCCAGGCACCCCACGCCCGCGCCCACGACCACCGAGACCCCCGGCAGTGCGAACGCCAGTGTGAGGCACCCCAGCAGCCCGACGGCGGGTGCGATGCGCGAAGCCGGCGACGAATCGAGCGTCCAGGCAGAGGCGTTGGCGATGGCGTAGTACACCAGCACCCCGAAGGAGGAGAAACCGATCGCGCCCCGCACGTCCACCGTCGCGGCGAGCGCGGCCACCACGGCACCGATGGTCAACTCCGCCCGGTGCGGCACCTGGAAGCGCGGATGCACGGCCGCCAGCGCGCCCGGCAGGTGCCGGTCGCGCGCCATGGCCAGCGTCGTCCGCGAGACACCCAGGATGAGCGCCAGCAGCGAGCCCAGCGCGGCCACTGCGGCGCCCACCCGTACCACCGGCGCGAGAGCGGGTACGCCCGCTGCCCGCACCGCGTCCGCCAGCGGTGCCGCCGCATGCCCGAGTCGATCCGCGCCGAGCACGGAAAGGACGGAGACAGCCACCGCCGCGTACACCACGAGGGTGATGCCCAGGGCGAGCGGGATCGCGCGCGGGATGGTGCGCGCCGGGTCCCGCACCTCCTCCCCGAGGGTGGCGATTCGCGCGTATCCGGCGAACGCGAAGAACAGCAGCCCGGCGGCCTGCAGCAAGCCACCGGCACCACCGGAGCGGCCGACATCCAGCCGTGCGGCATCGGCAGCCCCGGAACCGAGACACACGACGACCACGCAAGCGAGGACCGCCAGGACCACCGCAACGATCACACGCGTCAACAGGGCCGACTTCTGCATGCCGCCGTAGTTCACGGCGGTCAGCGCGACGACGGCCGCCACGGCCACAGCGTGCGCCTGTCCAGGCCAGACGTACGCACCCACGGTGAGTGCCATCGCCGCGCAGGAAGCGGTTTTCCCGACGACGAACGACCAGCCGGCCAGATACCCCCAGAACGCACCGAGCCGCTCCCGCCCGTATACATAGGTGCCGCCCGAGGCGGGATAGAGGGCGGCCAGCCGGGCGGAGGAGGTCGCGTTGCAATAGGCGACCACGGCGGCCACGGCCAGCCCGATCAGTAGGGCGGAACCGGCCGCGTCTGCCGCCGGAGCCAGGGCTGCGAAGATCCCGGCGCCGATCATCGAACCGAGCCCGATGACCACGGCGTCCCCGACCCCGAGGGTCCGGCGCAACCCCACGCCACCGGGCTGCTGTGCCCTGGACTGTGTCATGGGGCGAACCATACTGATGCCTGCAACCGGCGGACTCGGCGAGGCGTCCTCCCCGACGACGGGCCCGCGCGAACGCAAGATCGAGCGAGACCGACAACAGGACGAGCAGCGCAACGCATGAACACGGCCTGGCCGGAGCAGGAGCACAGCACAGGCGCAGCGCGGGAAGGCAGGGTTCAGGGCATGGGCATTGTCAGCTGGATCATTCTGGGGCTGTTGGCAGGGGCCATCGCCAAGTTCCTGCTGCCGGGCAAGGACCCCGGCGGCTTCATCGGCACCACTCTCATCGGCGTCGCGGGTGCCTTCATCGGCGGCTGGATCTCCGCGCGCTGGCTGCACCACCCGATCACCAAGCAGTTCTATGACGGCGCCACCTGGGCGGCCGCGATCGGCGGCTCGCTGGTGCTGCTGATCATCTACCGTCTTCTGTTCGGTGACTCACGGCGCTGAGCACCGCCCCACGCCGCAGTCGGCAGCAGAGAAGGGTGGGCGCCCGGTCCGGGCGCCCACCCTTCTCATATCTCGTACCGTCCTCACTGGCCGACGGGCGACCTACCTGTAGTTCACGAACTGCAGAGCGAAGTCGAAGTCCTTGCCCTTCAGGAGGGCGATCACGGCCTGGAGGTCATCGCGGCTCTTCGAGCTGACGCGCAGCTCCTCGCCCTGCACCTGTGCCTTGATGCCCTTCGGGCCCTCGTCGCGGATGATCTTCGCCACCTTCTTCGCGTTGTCCTGGGAGATGCCCTCCTCGATCGACGCGAAGATCTTGTACTCCTTGCCCGAAAGCTGCGGTTCGCCGGCGTCCAGGGACTTGAGGGAGACCCCGCGCTTGACCAGCTTCGACTGGAAGACGTCGAGGATGGCGTTCACCCGGTCCTCGGAGTTGGCCTGCATCAGGATCTTGTCGCCGGACCAGGAGATCGAGGCGCCGACGTTCTTGAAGTCGTAGCGCTGCGAGATCTCCTTGGCGGCCTGGTTGAGGGCGTTGTCGACCTCCTGCCGCTCGACCTTCGAGACGATGTCGAAACTGGAGTCGGCCATGTCCTGTGGCTCCTTGTATCGGGATGGATCGGGGTACGTGCAGGCGTGCGGGAGCGCGGCCGCCTGGCCCGGCATCGATCCGGGCCGCATCCGGCTAAGCCTAGCCACCCGCCCCCTCCGAGCGCCGATCTATCGGGTGGCGAAGCACCCCTGTGCATCAGGTATCGTTTACGTCGTTGCCAGGGGCCACCGCGAAAAACGGCTCCGAAGCAGCAATCCTTGGCGGTGTGCCCGAGCGGCCAAAGGGAGCAGACTGTAAATCTGCCGGCTCAGCCTTCCCAGGTTCGAATCCTGGCGCCGCCACAAGACCGAAAGGGTCTGCGACCAGCAGCAATGTTGATCGCGGACCCTTTCGGTGTTCACGAGCACGGCATGGTCGCTATGGGTGCTTTTCCCAGTGTGTCTCGCTCTGATTCGGGTGCTGACCAGTCCGTGTGGGGCAGGCGTGGGGCAGCTTCCAACCTCCTAGCTGCCGTTCTTCAGTGCCCGCTCGATTCGGGCGTTCGCTGTGGCGGCGCCGCCGTCCAGGCACTTCGCGTACACCCGGAACAGCACCGCCACGCTGTGGCCAGCGCGTGCGGCCACCTCCTGCGGTTCCACCCCAGAGCTGAGCCACGTGGACGCGGCGGCGTGGCGAAGATCATATGGACGCTTCGCCAACAGCGACGCGCATTGAGTAGGTGTGAGAGCACGCGCGCGGGCTTCCGCCCACACCTCGCCTGGCGCAGGCGGGCCGCTTCGGCCCGGTTCTGGAAGCAGTCCGCCCGCGGCGGGATCACCCCGACCTGGTGCGGCCACGACGCTTGCGTGCGCGGCCCGGCATGCTCGTGCCGGTGCTGGTGGATCTCACCGGCGACGAACCCGGCAGCGATACTGCCACCGCCCGCGATGACCTGCGAGAGGTGGGCGGAGGCGTACGGGCCGGTGGGTCGTGGGCCGGGAGTGGCGCCGGGTGCGGTCAGCCCTTGTCCGGACCCGGCTGCGAGGGGTTTGGCGCCGCCCCGATCGTCACGTCCCCCATCCGCAGGGCGGCCGCCGACCCGCCCTCGGCACGGATCTCCGCATTCCCGCCGACGGCCTGCCCGTCCCCGGACGCCGACACCCCGCCACCCGCACTCCCGGAAGCCGCAGCGGCCAGCAGTTCCTCCACTAGGTTCGCTAGGGCCTCGGCGAAGCCCGCATCCCGCTCGGCGGCATCCTCCAGAGAATCCGTCAGCCGCCGCTGGGTGCGCTCCGAGAGCACTTCCCGGCCCTCACTGGCCTCCTCCGCAGCTCGTAGGAGCGCCGGATCCTGGCCGAGTTGTCGGCTGACCAAGTCGTGCAGCCGGTCCATCCCCGCATCCAGCCCCCGGTCGACCTCGGCATCCGCCCGCCCCGCCACCCGCTGGGCCTTCCGGGCCAGCCAGGCGAACACATACCCCACCGCGATCTCCACCCCCGGAACCACCACAACCCCCTTGATCCAGCCGAAAGACGGCACCACGAACATGCCCACACCCAGAGGCCCTGCCCCCGCAACTGCGGCTCATGACCGAGCCGTTGCTGAGTGCGGGGAAAGCTGACGCCGTGGTGCAGGACTGGAAGCTCGGCTTCCAGTCCCCTGCGTGGCATCGACCGCCTGTACCGGTGCGCTCGGCGGGAGTGCTCAGTCGGTCACGGCGACGGCCTCGAACGCGCCCGAGGTGGTGCCGTCCGCGTAGAGGACCGTGACGCGGTAGTACACGGTGGTGGCGGCCGGCTGTGTCCTGTCCCACCAACTCCAACTGGTGGTGTCGCCCCGTGGCTCCGTGCCGACCAGGTCGAACGTCCCGGTTTGCCGGTTCCAGCGGTGGATGGCGAAGCCCGAGACTGGGCTGCCGTCCTCGTTCCGGTCGCTGGTGAGGTACCAGCTGATCGAGTCGTTGGTGTCGGTGCCAACGAACAGCGGTCCGCCGGTTGCGGGCGGGGCGGTGGGCCGGAGGTCCAGCTCGGTGACGTCGGTGACGGTCGCCCCGGTGTCCGGGGTGAGCTGGTTGCCGTACTGGTCGACGGCGACGACGCTGTAGCGCACCTGCTGCCCGTCGGCGGGTACGGCGTCGTGGAAGGTCGTTGCCGTGATCTCCCACGGCTGCAGGAACGCGGGGTGCAGCACCGGCTTGTACGTCCACTGCCCGTCGACGAGGGTCCCGCGCAGCACGATGTAGTGGTCGAGGCCAGGCGCGTTGCTCGAGTCCCAGGAGAGGGTGACGCCGTTCTCCTTCGGGATGGCGGCAAGACCGGTGACCGCGGCAGGGGCGGTCGTGTTGCCGACGGCGGTGACGGCGACGTCCTGGGACGGGGCGCCCTGGTTTCCTTCGCGGTCCTCGGCGACCACCCAGTAGTAGTACGTGGCGCCAGGCGTCGGGGCGGGGTCGGTGAAGGAGGTGCCCGTCACTTTCTCGCCGACGATTTCGTGCTCGCCCCCGGCGGTGCGCGGGTTGCTCGATCGGTAGATCGAGTAGCCCGCGAAGTCGTCGCTGGTTCGCTCGGAGGCGTCCCAGGTCAGCGTGACGCCCGCCTCTCCCTCTGTGGCTCGCGCGTTGAGGGCGGTGTCCACCGGGCCCGTCAGGTCGAGGGTGTAGTACGTCGCCGTGCCTGAGGCCGTCGACTCGTTGCCGTGCGTGTCGACGGCGGTGACGACGTAGTAGTAGTTGTCGCCGGTCTGCGGCAGGGGCCCGCGGTAACCGCCGCCGGACAACGTGTCGCCGGTCAGCCGGTTCTCGGGGGTGAGGGCGACCGGGGAGGACGTCGAGCGGTACACGCGGTAGCCGGCGAGGTCCGGCTCCGTGTTGCCGTTCCAATAGAGGGTGACCGTGGTGGGGAAGCCGACGGCCCAGTTGTCCTCGACGCCCTTCGGGGCAGCGGGGGCGATGCGGTCGAGGGTGGTGATGCCGACGTCGGCGGTGCCGGACGAGGCATTGCCGGCCTTGTCGTAGGCGCGGACCTCGTAGTAGTAGACGTAGCCGTCCTTGGGGACGGTCGTGTCGGTGTACGGGGTGGACGTCGTGGTCGCGATCGGCTTCGTGGGGAAGGAGGTGCCCTTCAGACGCCGGTAGACGCGGTAGCCGGCGAGGTCCATCTCCTTGTTCTTGGCCCAGCTGACCGTCGTGGACGTGGTCTTCGCGCTGTAAGTGGCGGTCGCCTCGGTCGGGACGAGGGGCTTGACCTTGTCGACGGCAGCCGAAGTGCGGGGGGAGTAGCCGAACTTGACGTTGGCGGAGCCGGTCCAGTTGACGAAGTCGACGCGGAGGCTGTGTTTGCCCGAGGGGATGGTCATGTTGACGGTCTTGGTGACGGTGCTGGCGACGTTCTTCCACATGTCGATCTTGCGGACGCCGTCGAGGTATATGCGGATGCCGTCGCGGGAGGAGGCGGTGAAGGTGAAGGGGCCACCGGAGCCGAAGTCCCTCGTCACGGTCCAGCGGACGCCGAAGTTGTCCTTCGGCAGTCCGGTGGCGGGGGCGCCGGTGCCCCAGTTCTCGTCGATCACGGAATCGCAGTCCGTGCGCTTGGGAGCACCGGAGAAGGCGGTGTTCGCGTAGAACGTCCGCTTGAAGACGGGCGATGTGCAGGTCACGGCGGCGGAGGCTGGGGGGCTGCGATGAGCAGACCGCCCGCGGTGGCGAGCACGACGGCGCTGGCAGTGGCGACCGTCGTGCGTCTAGGTCGGTTCATGCGTTCCTACAGTCCTGGTCGTCGGCGACAGGACCCTGTCGCCGTGTCGTGGTCGTCGTCGTACGCCCCACCCTG